>JAPKYJ010000024.1 GCA_026394375.1 Methanomassiliicoccales archaeon | reverse complement strand
GACTGGCAACGGTCTGCGGGAAAGGCATTGGAACGCTCCCGATGGAGTAGGCCGCCGTGGCAGATGCCACCCTGCTTTGCAAGCAGGAGTCAGCCGACCGAATGTAGCGTGCCGTGACACCTTGGATAAGGCCGAGCACAGTTACAAGCCCTCGATCTTAATCGTGAGTAGCTGACTGGACACAAGTGGACGTTAGCTCATCCAACAATGCCTCGAAGCATCGATTTTCAGACGGTGCTTTCTCGCGGCGTAGAGGGCAAAGCTCACCTTTTAATAATGAGGATGACCAATCATTACTCTTGCCCGGGGGCGGAATGCAACTGGGGAAGCCAGATGAGTGCCTGTGTTGTCTGAGGACGATACCCGCGGAATCTGGATTCATTCGAGGCCTAGAAACCTCGGTTCTCCTCGGCGGTCGTTGGCCGCGACTTCGACACGCGGGGGCGAACTTGGACCGCAGCGCGTGCTTATCCTTCGGGATGGGACACCGCGGCGCAAGAGATGGATCGTCACCCTGACGGTGATCGCACGCCACTGCAGAAGCGTCGGTCCAGTGGGGTTTGATGAAGTACCCTGAGGCGCCGTAAACCCCGGGCGCCTTTTGCATTTCCTTTTTGTCACGTCCATATTTCATTTGATTTCGGAGATGAAGTGAGGGGAGAAGGCTCAGGCCCCTGGAACCTACTGGGGGAGGCAGCCAGACCATCAGGTGGGAACATATAAATAGGGACTCGAACAACTATTACGTCTTGCCCGGAGCGCACAGGGCCGGGGCGATCAAGAAGGCGACGGCCGCCAGTGGGCGCGCCAGAACCCTTGAAGTCCATGCGCCGCTTTCACGGCGGCGTTCCGCACCTGACGCGGTGAAAACGCGAAGGCCATGCGGATCCCCTTGGGCGGTTCCCTCAGAAGGGACCATGTGAGACCCGCGGGGAAATGGACAGCCAGCCGCCGGAGCCGACGGTGCCATTTTGTGGAATGGCACGAGCGAAGGTCGCTGAGACGCGTCCCACCGCCTGCGCATATCCGGGCACTTATGAATCACGTTCAGTTCTAGGCCGTGGTTCATCATCGGACCGTCATCGTGCAGGATTGCTCACAAACGTACAGCCAGATAGCCAGAGAGTAGGTTATTTATAGCCTCGGCTGACAATAGGATAGATGCCCGGAGGCGGAATGCATCTGGGGGAAACCGGATAGGATCCTGTGTCGTTTGAGGACGACACCGTAGTTGTCCGGTCCCATTCGTGGCCCAAGAACCACGACCGACCATCCGAAGGCGGACAGTCTGCGGAACCCGCTCGAAGAAGGCCGATTCCCACGGCGGAGCCAAAGTCCATTTGGACGGGAGCCCGGCGTGCGAGATGGGACGAAGCGGAGCAACGATCCGAAGGGCCTGCAGTCCTTCCCGATCGAGACCGCGGCGAACTACCCCGAGGCGCCGTAAGCTCCGGGCATTTACATTTTCTTGGAGGTCATGTCTTTCCCTGATGGAGATGACGCGGGAATTGGTAGGATTAAAATAGAGCATACACAATCCCCCAGACAATCCTATCAGTGCATGTTCAACGGAGGTTAACTCGAATGGCAGCCGCGGAGCAAAAGGTGCAAGAGGCGCCGGCCTCATTGGCGAAGAAGCTTGAGGCAGCGATCGGGAAGGAGAACGTCAAGACGAGCAAGATGGAAAGGCTTCTCTACAGCCACGATATCGCCCCCTTGCCCAAGGAGACCCAGATCGCGTTCAAGAACGTGCCAGACGTGGTCGTGAGGCCGAGGTCCACCGCGGACGTGCAGAAGATTGTGAAGATCGCCAACGCGGAAGGGGTGCCGATCACTCCTCGCGGAGCTTCTTCCTGGGGATTGGGCGGCTCGATGCCCATCTTCGGCGGCATCGTCATGGACATGACGGGAGGCATGAGCAAGATCCTGGACATCGATGTGGACAACCTCTGCGCTACCGTTGAGGCAGGGGCGTCGTACAAACAGGTCTACGACGCTTGCCTGGAGAAAGGGCTCCTTCTCGGCTCGTACCCGAGCAGCTTCCCCAGCGCCTCACTGGGCGGTTGGATCGCCAAGGACGGCGTGGGCATCGGTTCCTACAAGTACGGAGGGCCGGGGGCCAACCTTCGCAGCATGGAGGTGGTCATGCCCGACGGTTCGATCGTCGAAACGGGGTTCAGGGACGTGGCGGACAACAGCGCCGGCTATAACCTGAACGCGCTCATGGTCGGGGCTGAAGGCACGTTGGGCATAATCACCAAGGTCACCGTGAAGCTTAATCCGTTCGGGGGCGTGCTGAAGAACGTTTCCTACTCCTTCGACAAGCTGGAGGACATTCAGCAGCCGCTGTGGGACATCGCCCGTTCTCAGGTGGTCCCGCTGCACATCGCCTTCTCGGACGGCAAGCACCTCGAATATCTGCGGAAGGCGGGCAAGCATGCTCCGGAGGTAGGAATGATCCTCAACGTGGCCTTCGACGGCACGAAGGAGGACGTGGAACGTCAGGAAGCGTTCGTCGACGCGATCGTGGCCAAGCACGGCGGCAAGAAGATGGCGCCTGAGGTCGGCGTCCACGAATGGGACGAGCGCTGCTACGAGTTCCGCTCCCGCGAGGTCGGGTTGGGCGCCATCCCTGGAGAAGTTGTCGTCAGGCTCAAGGACTTCAAGGTCGTCACCCAGAAGTGCTACGACCTGCTGAAGGAGTTCAAGATGGAAGGCGCGATCATCGGCATCATGTGCGACCGCAACACGGTCATGTTCATGCCCTACTACTATCTGGACACGGACTCGCTCATTAGCATGATGTCCTACGCCTACAACAAGAAGCTCTCGGACGCCTCATTCGAGCACGGAGGCAGACCGCTCGGCTTCGGGGCGTTCTTCGCCGCCAACCTGCAGATCATCCGGGGAAAGGATGGCACTGAGCAGATGAAGCGCATCAAGAATGCGCTGGATGCCAATGAGATAATGAACCCCGGCAAGCTCCTGGAGATGAAGACCCGCTTCGGCATCGGCATCTCGTCCAAGCTGTTCGAGATCGCCATGGACGCCGCCGGAATGGGCAAGAAGATGTTGCCCCGGGTGGAGCAGTTCGAGGCCAAGGCGGAGATCTACGAAGCGGAACGGGCCAAGAAGGAGAAGGCGGAGCACAAGCACTGATCCGTTTCTCAAACGCCTTCCATGCTCTTCTATCCTAGATTCTTCTGCCTCCGGCTATTCCAGCGGATCTAGCGCTGAACGTTCAGGCGATCATCCTTCTCATTGAGAGAAGGCGAGGAAGAGGATTGCCGACTCAGCCCTTCGAATACTTATCCGGGTCGGAGTCGAACCTCTTCTTGCAGCCGGGGGCGCAGAAGTAGTAGCCCTTGCCCTTGTAGTTCGATTTCCATTTGGCGGTCTTCTCATTCACTTCCATCTTGCATATCGGGTCTATTGCGGTCATCGATTCACCTCTTCTCCTTTCTCTTGATCTCAGGAGTGTATCTCTTCAGCAGCGCCGCGTTGGAAACCACCGACACGGAGCTGAGAGCCATTGCCCCCGCGGCCACGATGGGCGGGAGCAGCACGTGGAAGAACGGGAACAGCAGCCCAGCGGCCAGAGGAATGCCGGCCGTGTTGTAGCCGAATGCCCAGAAAAGATTCTGCCGGATCTTCCGCATGGTCCTCTTGGAGAGCTGGATCGCTGCCACCACGTCCTTCAGGTCGTTGCGGATGAGCACTATGCTGCCGGTCTCTATCGCAACGTCCGTCCCAGAACCGATGGCGATGCCCACGTCCGCCTTCGCCAGGGCGGGTGCGTCGTTCACGCCATCTCCGACCATGGCGACCACCTTGCCCTCCTTCTGCAGCTTCTCCACTTCCTTGGCCTTGTCCTCGGGGAGGACTTCGGCCAGCACGCGCTCGATGCCCAGCTGCTTGGCTATGACGTTGGCGGTGCGACGGTTGTCGCCGGTGATCATCACCACCTCAATGCCCATATCTTTGAGGGCTTGGATGGCCTCAGGGGCGCTCTCCTTGGCGACATCCGCCACCGCGATGATCCCCAGCACCTTCGAATCGGCCGCCAGGATCATGGCCGTCCTACCTTGCTCTTCCACAGCGAACACCTTGCCCTCGGCCGATTCCAGAGGCACCTTGTACTCCGCCATGAGCTTGCGGTTGCCCAGCAGCAGAACGCGTCCGGCGCTTTCCACCCTGACGCCGCGACCAGGCAGGTTCTCGAAAGCCTCGGAATCTGCGATCTTGATGCCCAGCGACTGTGCCCGCCTCAATATGGCCTGACCGAGGGGATGTTCGGAGCCCTTCTCGGCCACGGCAGCCAGTGCGATGATCTCCTTCTCATCGGCGGCGATGGGCACGACATCCGTCACCTCTGGCTCACCTTTGGTCAGAGTGCCGGTCTTGTCGAACGCCATTACCTGGACATTGCCAGCGATCTCCAGGGCCTCTCCGCCCTTGATCAGGATGCCGTTCTCCGCCCCTCGTCCCGTGCCGACCATGATGGCCGTCGGGGTCGCCAGGCCAAGGGCGCACGGGCAGGCGATCACCAGCACGGATATGAAGGCCGTGAGCGAGAAGACGAACCTCGGGGCGGGCATGTCCGCGAATTGTCCGTAGGCAAGGAAGTACCAAAGGAGGAAGGTCAGAACGGCAATGCTGATGACCGTGGGCACGAACACGCCTGCCACTCGGTCTGCGAGTCGTTGTACTGGTGCCTTGGAGCCTTGGGCATCTTCCACCAGGCGGACGATCTGCGCTAAGGCGGTGTCCTTCCCCACCCTGGTGGCACGAACCCGCAGCAAGCCGTTCTTGTTTATCGAACCGCCGATGACCTCCGAATTCGTGCGCTTCTCCACCGGGATGCTCTCGCCGGTGAGCATGGACTCGTCGACCGCCGAAAAGCCCTCAATCACCTCGCCATCGGTCGGCACCTTCTCCCCCGGCCGAACGACGAATACCTCGCCCACGTCGACGTCGTCCACAGGCACCTCCACCTCGATGCCTTCCCTGACCACCCGAGCGGTCTTGGCCTGCAGGTCCACTAGCTTGCGGATAGCCTCGGAAGTACTGCCTTTGGCCTTCGCCTCCAGATACTTGCCGAAGAGGATGAGGGTGATGATCATGGCCGAGGAGTCGAAGTAGGTATCCTTGAACGCCACCGCATCGGGGAAGAAGACCACCGCCACGCTGTATAGATAGGCAGCGGAAGTGCCAACGGCTATGAGCGTGTCCATGGTGGCAGAGCGGTTGCGCAGCGCCTTGTAGGCGTTGATGTAGAAATGGTAGCCGGCCACGAACTGCACGGGAGTGGCCAGGAAGAAAAGCACCAGGTTGCCGTACAGCATGAAGAACTCGACCTTGCCCAGGTCGGTGAACATCATGGCCAGGGCGAGCGCCAGCGTGGGAATTGAGAAGACCAGGGAGAAGTAGAGCAGCCGTTTCTGTCGGCGCATCTCCCTTTCCCTCGCTTCCTTCTCCGCGTCCCGGGTCTCGGCCTCGATGACTTCGTATCCGACCTCACGGATCTTGCGCTTGATGTCCGCCATGCGGATGCGCGAGGGGTCGTAGACCACCTTCACTTTCTCCGTGGTCAGGTTCGCTACGGCTGCCTGCACTCCGTCCAACTCCAGCAGCGCCAATTCGATGGTCTCCACGCAGGTGGCGCAGGTCATCCCCCCCACCAAGATGGTGGCGTCGTTGATGACCAGGTCATATCCTGCGTCCCTGACCGCTGCCTTCAACCGTTCGACGTTCACCTTCTTAGGATCGTAGGAGACGGTGGCGCGCTCGGTGGCAAAGTTGACCTGAGCATCATCCACGCCGGAAAGATCGACCAGGCTCCGTTGGATCGTCTCCGCGCAGGTGGCGCAGGTCATGCCTGTCAAGCCAAAGGAAGCGGTGCGCTTCTCAGCATGCTGGCGTTCCGCCGCTTTTTCGTGCTCGTCCTTCTCTTCTGCCATGACGGCGTGGCTATTGCAGGCCCACCTAGAAGTCAGTTCTGCCTGACGTTCGCTATCATTCGAAGCGCCAGGACTTAACGAACGTGAAGATACCCCGAAAACTTTAACTCAGGTCGAGGAATCTTACGTTCATGAACCTGGACGGGACGGATGTGAGCATTCTGAAAGTGCTCCAGGAGAACGGGCGCCTCTCCTTCAGGCAGATCGCCGAGCGGGTCGGGGTCAGCGTCCCCACGGTCAGCAGCAAGATCGCCAACATGGAGAACACTGGCGTCATACGCGGTTACACTGCCCTATTAGACCCGGAGAAGTTGGGAGAGATTTGCGTCATCATCACCATCAAGGCCAAGCCATCGGAGCTTCGTCCATTGGGGGAGAGATTGAAGCAGAGCGAGCATGTTCGACAAGTATATCTCACCAGCAACAGCAGAGTGCTGCTCTTGTGCAGCTTCACCGAGTCGCATATGGTCAACGACTTCGTCAGCCGTCTGTCCGAGCAGCCGGAGATCATCGAGTACGACGTCGCCAGCATCATCGGGGTGATGCGGGAGGACCAAAGGGCGTTGGTGACCCCTGGGCTGACGGTGGTCCTCCAATGCATCTACTGCAAGAAGGAGATTCGCGACGAAGCGGTGAAGATGAAGTTGGACGGGAAGGACTACTACCTTTGCTGCCAGACCTGTCAGAAGGCCTTCCAGGAGAAGTACGAGAAGCTGAAGAGCCTGGCCTAGTCACCGCTCAAGAAGGCGATGGCCTCGATCTCCACCCGCGCGCTTAGCGGCAGGGCGCTCACTTGCACGGCGCTCCTTGCAGGTGGTGACTCGGGAAAGAACGATGCATATGCTTCGTTCACTTCCTTGAAATGAGCCAGGTCCGTCACGAAGACGGTGGTCTTGATGACCTTGCTCAGCGCACTTCCGCCAGCCTCCAGTACCTTGGACAGATTGCGCAGGCATTGATCCGTCTCCTCGGCCACGTTCCCGGGGACGAGCTTTCCAGTGGCAGGATCGAGGCCGATCTGACCGGAGCAGAAAAGCATGTTCCCCATGACCACTGCTTGCGAATAGGGTCCGACAGGTCGCGGCGCGTGCTCGGTGAAGATGATCTTGTGCATGAGATTGCATGCAGCTCAGGAGAGATAAGCGATATCCTCGCATCTATCTGGCACCGCGGAGCGCTATTGTACTAGGGATATCGGCCACGCTCCTCACCACCTGCGGGCAGGTGTGCTTCCGCCACTCCTCGACGGTCATCACCCCGGTCAGAACCCCTACGAACGCGGATCCGGAGGCACGGGCGCATTCCAGGTCGATGAGGTGATCGCCCACGTAGAGGCACTCCCGGGCATGAACCCCAAGCTTGGATGCGATACGCTGCATCGCCAAAGGGTTGGGCTTCGCTTCTTCCAGGGGGTGGTCGTCGCGGCAGACCATGTGATGCAGCACCTCGTCGAGTCCCACCTTCCGCAGGGCGGCAGAGGCATAGGGTCTCGATCCGCGGGTGAGAACGCCCAAGGCAAGACCCTGGGATCCAAGCATCGCCAGGGCATCATGGGCACCTTCCACGGCTTTGACCATAGGCAAGGTGCTCAGCTCGCAGTCCGTGAGGATGCCTCCCAGACGCACATCCAGATCTAAGAGGTAACTTTCGTCCCGCAGTCTAGAGAGGTAGTTGCGTCCTTCTCGGATGTTCGTCAGTACGGTCTTCTCGGTGTCCACGGCGTGCCTGGAGGCCCCGCACCGCTCCAGCTCCGCGACCACCCTCCTGCGCATCTCTTGGAAATCGACCGCGCTCTCCACGAGGGTGTTGTCAAGGTCGAAAACAACGGCCTTCGGCCGGAGCACGTTCCGCATCTTCTCGCTCCTGCATTGCGCGGTCGCGGATGAGCCTTTCCCTTCCTACCGCGAGGTGAAGACACGGAATTCGCCATATTGGGACAGCCAGCAGACGAATTTCGGCATCCTAATATAAAAGATTAACTGTAGCATGCTCAAACACCTATTATATATTTTCCAGGTCAAAACTGCCAATACAACTCAAGGTGACTCAATGAACCCGAAGGTAGTGACGATGGTTGCGGCGATATCGTTCATCGCCGCCGCGGCTGGGCTTGCGATTGCATGCTCTTGCGTCGATGCGAATGCAGCTGTTCTTGGGATTCCGATGTTGGACCCCCACACCATCCCGATGTTGGACCCCCATTAGAGCTTAGCAATTCAGTCCTCCTAAACTCCTTACTTCTCCATTTTCTTTGAGCCTTTGACGGACTGCTTCATCTCTTCCACTTGTTTGACAAGGCTTTCTTGGCCAGTGCCTTTGGCAATCGTCATGGCCTCTTCGAACAGCTGGTCAGCCCCTTCAAGATCCGAATTCTCACGGTAGGTCACTGCGATCTCGCACATCCAGTAACAGAGCCTCAGGGGCGAATTGGCATCCCTCATTATCTGCAAGCTTGTGGCGAACTCCTCCTTGGCCCATTCCCAGTCCCCCTTCTTATGATATAGATAGCCACGATACAGGTGCGAGGCGGCCAACAAGAAGCGCTCGTTCAGTTTTTGGGCGATCTGCTCCGACCGTTCGAGCGTGATCTCCGCCTTCTTCACGTTGCCGATCTCCACGTACGAGCCTGCCAGGTTGGATAGAGCATAGCCCTGAACGACAATGTCACCTACCGAGCATGCCAGCTCCACTGCCCGTTCGAGCTGATGAATGCCTTCGTCCCTGAACCCGAGGTTCCAGAGGTCATTCCCCAGGGAAGCACAGACCTTGGCGATCTCGTCCTGGTCCGAGGTCCGCTCCAGCACCTCCAGCGCCTGCCGCTTGTAGCGCACCGCCGTTTCCAGGTCCCTGAGCTGACTATAGGCCTTGCCGATGCCATGAATCGCCTTGCCGTGGCCAACATCGTCGCCGATGGACTTGGCCAGCTCCTCGGCCCGCGTGAAATGTTCTACGGCCTCTTGGAAGCGCCCCTCCCGTTCCGCCACTCCCCCCAGGTCATAATGCACTTGGGTAAGGGTGTGCGAGTCCTGGATGCTTTCTGCGATTTCCTGGCTGCGTTTCAGATAGACGCCCGCTTCCTGGTACTCGTAGCGGCGCAGGTGCACCACTCCCACTCGGCGGTTCACTTCCGCCAGCAGCCGGCGGTCATTTTCGGGCGAGGCCGTGCTCAGCAGCTCCACGTATCGATCGAGCGCCTTCTCCCATTCTCCCTGGATGTCCCATATCTCCGCTTGCAGGAGGAGTATCTCGATGTGGTCCCTCACTTCGCCCCCCTGCCTTTCCGAGATGCTCGCCAGCAATGGAGCCAGGAGGCTGGCATAACCCCGGGTGAGGATATCCCGGCCATTGGCCGCGGCTATCTGAGCCGCCACATCGAGTTCGCCTGCCATGATGCTGTGGTATAGGGCCTCGACATAAGAGGGGGCGGTCTCGTCTCCCTGGTAGTACCTGGAAGCGGCCTTGTGGTACACCCTCCTCTGTCTGGGCGAAAGTCTGGAGTAGAAGAACTCGCGCATGACGTCGTGCATGCCTACCATGCGCCCGGAGGTCTCGTTCAGCAATGCCTTTCGGATCAGGACCTCGATGGTGTCGTAGTCCACCATATAATCCTGGTAGGAACGTTCCTTGTGACCCTGGCCTTGTTCCTTGGCGATCTCCTCTTCCATGACGAAGAAGGAATCGGTCGACACTGGATAACGGAAGACCGAGGCGATCTCCAGGATGCGTTTTTCCGTGATCTCCAGCTTGGATTGCACCTCTTGCTCGATGAACATGCGGATGCTCTTGCCCAGAGCCAGCTTGGGGTCCTCCACCAGTTCCATGAAGAAGGGGTGGCCTTTGGTGATGCGGTAGATGTCTTCAAGCGCTTCCTCGGGCAGTGCACGGTCGCGCATCAGGCGCATGCTGCTTTCCCGGTCCAAACCACCTAGATGGATCTCCACCACCACTCCATTCATGACCGCGCTACGGTGGTAGAAGGCTAACGATTCCCGGCTGGTGCATATCAGCTTGATGTTCGGGGTGTGCTCGAGCGTGCCCATCAAGGCGCCCAGAAAATCCAACACCCCCCGCTCCGACTTGTGCACATCATCCAGGATGATGAGCGCGGTCACATCCCTTAGGTCCGTCTCCAGGAGATGACTGATCTCGCCTAGATTGGGGGCTTCGGTCTGGGTCAGGTACCACTCCAATCCTTTCTTACCCAGCTGGGAGAGGAACTCGGCGATAGGCCGCAACAACCCCTTGAGGTTCATCCACTCATGGATGCGGAACCAGAAAGTGTTCACCCTTTCCCGTCGGTCCTGCGCGAACTTGGCCAATAGGGTTGTCTTGCCGATGCCCGCGATGCCTTGAACTACAACCAGGCGAGTGACCTCCGAGTCCACGAGCTCGTTGAGGCGGGCCAGCTCCTCTTCCCGACCGTAGAACACGCGGATCGTTGGCTTCCGGTCAGTGAAATCGACGAACCTTCGTTCCTCCTTGACCTTGCCTTCGTGGAAGGAGGCACAGTCGAATCGACCCCTCTCCACTCCCAAGGCCAGCTCCACCAAGGAAAAGCGCCTCGGCAGGTACACGCCCACCCGACCGAACTCCTCCCGGTGCTCCTGACCTTGCATGTCCACCACCCGGACCTCGAGCGCCTCCACTTCCTTCTTCAGGGTCAGGGCCTCTTCGAACCCTCGATGGGTAAGGAAGTAGACCTTGCGCGTGCTGGACAGCCCCTTGACATGCTTGTTCTGGATCTCCACCGCTCCCGCCGCGGATAGCTCGACGACGAGCTTGGTCACGTTGTTCCTTCCCACACCCACGCCGATGGCTATGCCCTCTTGGGTCACCCCTTTGGGAGCATCGGCATCCTGGCAGAAGCGATGGAAGGTGAGAAGGTGGAGCAGGACCTTCTCCTTGATGGTGAGGAATGACTTGCGCGTGGTCCTGTTCACGCCACTGATTCGCTGTCCGATGAAAAAAAGATTCTGCTTTGAAAAGTAGCATGCTCAAATGAGCTTTATATAGGGTGGATAGCCCTCGAATGAGACGCGAACCTCAAGGAGGCATGAGAATCGTGATTAACAAGAACGACCGCAGGATCTCCTTGCTCGTGGAAGGCTATCCTCGACTGGGATTCCAGCTGTACTCCAGGTTGCTGAAGACCGGCGTGGAAGGGGTGTGCGTGAGCCGGATGCATCCAGAGTACGTCATGCAGAAGTACGACCTGCCAGAGGCACGCTGCTTCTGGCTAAGCAGCTGCAAGGGCAAGGATGTCATGCAGCCCAAGGTCCTGAGCCAGGTCTCCAAGTCCCTGCGCGGAGCCATCAAGGAAGGAAAGGAAACGGCCGTCTTCCTGGATGGTCTGGAGTACCTTCTTCTCTACAACGATCTGAACAAGGTCATGGGATTCCTCAGGGACATGGAAGCGAGCCTACTCAAGCAAAACGCCGAAATGCTGGTGAGCATCGATCCCCTGACCTTCGAGCAGCGTGACCTGGATCAGTTGTTCTCCGTTTTCCCGCGCCTGAAGGCAGAGGAGCTCAGCGCGATGCTGCCTAGTTCACAACCTCAGCAAAGCGTCGCAGCCGCGCCATTGAGCGTTGGTCAAACAGTCTAGGATCGAGCGCCACCAGGAGTATCGATCCGCTTTCCATCGCTATGTCGTTGAGCTGCTCGAAGAACATCTGCAGCCGGTGAAAGTCGTTGAAGAGCGCCAGGTACTCGATCCCATCGATGATGATGATGGCGCGCTTTTTCCCGTTGGCGAACGTGAGCACTCGGTGCACCAAGCTCTGCAGCTGATCCGGAGGAACGTTGCGTTCTCCGGGCCTTTCACTGAGCCAAATGGTATCCACCTTCTTACCAGCCCAGCGCTCGCCGATAAGGTCCGGATGCATTCGCGAGATGCACATCACATTGCTGCCGGAGAAAACGAAATCCTGCGCAATTCGCATGGCTTTGTCGATTCGTTCACCCATCACCAGATAGGTGCGTCCATAGTCGAAGGCCAGGACCATCTTTCCAGAACTGAGGGTTACGGTGGCGTAACGGCTATCCGCGTTCCTGGGCGTCTCAGCGATCAAACCTCAACACACCAACCTGGGCCGCGACCGTTGGCGAACGGGCGTCCAATTAATGGTTAGCAGGTATCAAATACTTATCGCATCGCCCAGCGGGCTATTGGATGCCCCTATACACATTTCGCAGCTTCATTGAGTCTCGCCGAGGCTGGTCATGCCCGGTTCGAGGTCTCTGCTTCTCAGATGCGAACGACCCTGCCACCCGCCTGGTCGATGGAGGCGACAGCCATCCTCGGGGTGTTGTGCGCGTAGGCCATGCTGCCCTCATGGCCAAGGGCGATGACACCTCCCAGTCCCTGCACCCTTTCCTGCAGATAGGCTATCGCTTGGTCGGAAGCCGCCTGCACATCCATGCCCCGTTCCACGTACTCGCAGACTCTGCGGGCGATCACGGCCTTCATCAACGACTCGCCCCAGCCCGTGGCCGATACTCCAGCGGAACGATTGTCAGCGTAGTTGCCGCAGCCCACCAAGGGGCTGTCGCCCACTCTGCCGGCCATCTTGTTGGGCGTCCCGCCGGTGGATGTGGCGGCGGCGATGTTGCCCCGTTCGTCCAGGGCGACCGCTCCTACCGTTCCTTTGCGCGAATAGCGTCCACGTAAGTCCTCGAAGACCTCTTTTGGTCGGAAGTTCTGGCGTTGCTGTATCTCCTTCCATCTCTCCAGCTCTCTGTCAGTGAGCAGTTCGTGGGTCTCAACCTGCTCCATGCCTATGGAACGGGCGAAGCTCAGCGCCCCCTCACCCACCAGCATGCAATGTTGCGTCTTCTCCATGACCATTCGGGCCAGGGTGACCGGATGCAGGATATGCTGCACCGCCCCCACTGCGCCGAAGCTGAGGGTGTTACCGTCCATGATGATGGCGTCCAGCTCCACCTCGCCCTCCAGGTTCAGGAACGAGCCTTTGCCGGAGTCGAAGGTCGGATCGTCCTCCATCACCTTGACCGCCGCCTCCACCGCATCCAGGGCCGAGCCTCCTCCGACCAGAACGGAGTGGCCTTCCTCGACGGCTTTGCCACAGCCCCGCTTGTGCGCTTCCCATGTCCGTTCCGGTATGTCCCAAGCCCCTCCATGGACGATGATGCAGGACTTCATTGTCAGATCTCCATGAGATTCAACGTTCGAACGGATGACTGATGGCTAAGAGCGGGATAATTGCTTTTGCCCAGAAATGGACTGGAGATGGAGAAAAACGGGGGAAAGGGCGCCTGCCGAGGAGCAGGCGTTTGAGTTTCAATGAGTATGCCCGTTCATCTGCCCGCTCAGGTACGAGGCGTATCCGGACATGTCCAGAAGTCCGTGGCCCGAGAGGTTGAAGACGATGACCTTCTTCTGGTTCTCCTTCTTCGCCTTCAAGGCCAGATCGATGGCGGCCCGGATGGCGTGGGTGCTCTCCGGCGCAGGGATGATGCCCTCCGCCCGGGCGAACATCAGGCCGGCGGAGAAGGTGTCGTTCTGGTCTATGGCCATGGGCGTCACCAATCCCTGCTTGGTGGCCGCGCTGACGGTGGGCGCCATTCCATGGTACCTCAGTCCGCCGGCGTGGATGGGCGAGGGCATGAAGTCGTGGCCCAGGGTGTACATCTTGAACAGAGGGGTCATGCCCGCCGTGTCGCCGAAGTCGTAGCGATACTCTCCCTCGGTGAGCGAAGGAACGGCCACGGGCTCCGCGGCGATGAACTCGGTATGCACCTTGCCTTTGATCTTCAACCCCATCATCGGGAAGGCGAAGCCTGCGAAATTGCTGCCGCCGCCGACGCAGCCGATCATGTAGTCAGGCACGGTGTCGATCATCTCCATCTGCTTCACCACTTCCTGTCCGATGACGGTCTGGTGCATCATGACGTGATTGGCGACGCTTCCCAGGGCGTATTTGGTCTTCTGACCTTTGACGCAGGTCTCGATAGCCTCGCTTATGGCGATCCCCAAGGATCCGCTGTTCTTCGGGTTCTCCTTGAGGAGCTTCTGGCCAAAGTCCGTGACCGTGCTGGGCGACGGATGTACCTTCGCCCCGTAGGTCTCCATGACGTAGCGGCGGTAGGGCTTCTGGTCGTAGCTGACGCGCACCATGAACACCGTGCAGCTCAGGCCGAACATGCTGCACGCCAGGGCCAATGCCGATCCCCATTGCCCGGCGCCCGTTTCCGTGGTGAGGTTCTCGATGCCCTCCTTCATGTTGTAGTAGGCCTGCGCCACCGCGGTGTTGGGTTTGTGGCTTCCAGTGGGGCTGAGGTCCTCGCGTTTGTAGAATATCTTCGCGGGCGTATTGAGCACTTTCTCCAGGCGAATGGCGCGCACCAACGGGCTGGGCCTATTGAGCATTATCAGCGCCTGGCGAATCTCGTCCGGGATGTCGATGTATCTTTCCTCGGACATCTCTTGCCGAATGATCTCGTCCGGGAAGATGGCCCGGAACTCCTCGAACTTGATCGGTTCCTTTGTCCCTGGATTGAGGGGAGGAGGTAGCTTCTCAGGCAGATCAGCGACGATGTTGTACCATTTCTTAGGGATGTCCTCTATGCCGAGGGTCACTCTGATATCGGAGCCTTCATGCTTCATTGGCCGAGGATAACAACGGAGGCGTATATAACATTTCTGTCTAACAACGTATATTATTGTTCAATACGCAAATGACCAGATGACACGGAACAACGACGTCAAAGGAACTAAGAAGAAGAGACCGACTTCACGCCTCATCGATTCATGAGGGGGGAAAGGATTGGGAGGAAAGCTTGTACTATTAGGGGGTGAAGCCGGTTGTCCGTCCCTTCGGGCGGACTCGCCCCGAGTCACCTCGGAGCGACATTCTATTCTACCGCCGGGCATATAAACATGCTTTTCCGGCAATCAGGTCTGATTCCCAGAGCTTCAAGATAGCCAGCTGGCCGATCGCATAGCCACATGCTGGACACACCAGGGCGTCCTCTTCCAGTCTTAGGGACGAACCGCAGTCCGGGCAGGAGCCATAGGTCGTGCCTGCGGTCAGCACCTGAGCTGGTCTTGAGCCCTCCCGGAAGACGGTGATGCCTTTGCAGCCGAGATGGTGC
Source organism: Methanomassiliicoccales archaeon (assembly GCA_026394375.1). NCBI lineage: Archaea > Methanobacteriati > Thermoplasmatota > Thermoplasmata > Methanomassiliicoccales > Methanomassiliicoccales archaeon. Next base: position 152,975 of record JAPKYJ010000024.1, on the reverse strand, counting down.
GCTAGCAAGTATACCGAGCGAACGTCCTCCCAGGTGCTATCGGGAGGCAGGTTGATGGTCTTCGATACGGCGTTGTCCACGTTCTCCTGGAAGACGGCCTGCATGCGCACGTGCTCCTCTGGAGTCACATCATATGCGGTCACGAAGACGTCCCGCACGTCTTGGGGGACCAAGCTGAGGTCTTTGATGGAACGGGATGCCGCCAAGATGTCCTGCAGCCTCTCGTCGTCAAAGCCCCTCTTCCTCGCCAATTCCAGGAAATACGGGTGGATCTCTCGCAGGTGCGCCCCATCCATTACATGCTTGACATAGGAGAGGGCGTAGAGTGGTTCGATGCCGCTGGAACAGGAGGCGATCATGCTTATGGTCCCCGTGGGAGCGATGCTGAGCACGGTGGCGTTGCGTCGGGGGGACGTGTGCACGCTCAGCTCGATGTTCGGGAAATCCCCTCGTTCCTCGCCGATGCGTCTGGAGGTCTCGTCCGCATGACGACGGACGTAGGAGATCAGCTCCTGAGCGATCCGCAAAGACTCGGATGAGCCGTAGCGCACCCCCATGCGCACCAGGGCGTCCGCGAAACCCATGACCCCCAGCCCGATCTTGCGGTTCCCTCGGGCCATCTTCTCTATCTGGGGCAGGGGATACCTGCTGACGTCGATGACGTTGTCAAGAAAACGCACGCCCATGTCCACCACCGCGCCGAGTCTCGCCCAGTCCACCTCGAAGGTTCCTCCACGCTCGACCAGCATACGGTCCAAGTTCACCGAGCCCAGGTTGCAAGCCTCGAAAGGCAGCAGAGGCACTTCGCCACATGGATTGGTGGATTCGATCTCCCCCATCCCCGGTGTGGGATTCGCCCGATTGATCTGGTCCAGGAAGACCACCCCGGGATCGCCCGTCAGCCAGGCCCCTCTGCATACGTCCTCGAGGACCTTGGCGGCGCTCCTCTTCCCTATCTTCGCCATGTTGCGAGGATTGACCAGGTCGTAGTCCTCGTCCTTTCTCGCCCTTTCGATGAAATCGTCCGTAGCTCCCACGGAGAGGTTGAAGTTGATGAGCGACCTGAGGTCATCCTTGGCATGGATGAAGACATAGATGTCTGGATGGTCCACCCTCAGGATGCCCATGGAGGCCCCGCGTCTCCTTCCTCCCTGCTTGATCGCTTCCGTGGCCGCGTCGAACACGCGCATGAACGAAACCGGACCAGAGGCGACCCCCATGGTGGATCGGACCAGGTCGCCTGCCGGACGCAACCTGGAGAATGAGAAGCCAGTGCCTCCTCCGGTCTGATGGATGATGGCGGCCCACTTGACCGCATCGTAGATGCCTTCGATGGAATCCTCCACTGGCAAGACGAAGCACGCCGCCAGCTGCTGCATGTCCGTGCCCGCGTTCATCAGCGTGGGGGAGTTGGGCAGGAACTCCAACCGCCTCATGGCGAGGTAGAACTCCTCTTCCTCCTGCTCCGCGCTACGATCATCATTGTAGAGGGAGTTGGCGGCGGCAACGCACCTGGCCACCCGACGGAACAATTCGTCCGGTCTCTCGACAGGCCGACCGTTGGTGTCTTTCAACAAGTAGCGTCTTTCCAGCACGACCATGGCGTTCTCGCTCAACTCGGCGAAGGCGCTTCCGGCCATGATGGACGCTATTCAAGCTGAGGGTAGATATGCGTGTCGCCCTCCCTACCGCACGCATATATACCGCCAAGGAAGGTATGGTCTTGGAGCCGGGGACGATGCATTACGGCATAAGCACGAGACTTCCTCCCGAGAAGGTCATCGAGAAGGCCGTGGACTTTTTTGGCAAGCTTGGGCTCGAGGTCAAGGAGCGCGACGCCTGCACCCTGCTGATGGAAGGCGGAGGCGGGTATATCGACCTGAGCGCCAGTGCTGGCAAGGAGACCGACGTGGACATCGTCACCCAGGAATGGAACGCTCACGTGAAGCAGTTCCTCCAGCGCATATCATGATGAGGGAATAAGGATGGACGAGAAAGGATCGGCCGGCAATCTGGTCAGTATCGAACAGGGGAAAGAATACACCGTCCGCATCGTGGACCGTGGAAAGCAGGGTGATGGGATCGCCCGCGTCGGCGGGCTGATACTGTTCGTGCCCGGCACTGCGCCCGGAGATGAGGTGAGGGTGTTGGTCACGCGACTCGGGCGCAACTGCGCCTTCGCCCAGCGGATCGTCGAAGGAGAGGCGGCGGGCGATACGGAGAAGAAGTCGGAAGAATAGAGGCTACTGCCTTCCCGCTCGGAAGTCGCTCTTGAAATCCCTGCCGCGCACGTAGACGTTCGGAACGAACTCCAGCAATCTCCGTGCCATGGCCACCATCTCGCCTTCGGCCGGGGAAGGAGTGTCGATGCCGTCGAAAGGGGCGTCGTTCTCAGGCGCGCTCAAGAACTGGATGAGGTAGACCTCGGTGGCCGTTCCCGCGATCAGGTCTCCCAGGCATCCTACCTTGTCCAGGGTGACGTATCCTGGGATGACCCGGATCCAGATCCTCACTTTGGCGCCTCGGAGCACTTCCAGGCTCTGCTTCAATGATGACGCGTACTTCTCAGCTCTCTCCCGAGAGAGCCCGGTGAGCGTGGCTATACAGTCTAGATCGTCCAAGGGGCACTTGATCTCCAAGATATACATGTCCACCAGGCCGAGGGAATCGCGCAGGAACTGGGGGTCATGGCCGTTGGTCTTCAACGTCACCCGCCGGTTCATACGTTGCAGGCGTTGCAGCAGCTCCAGCAGTTCTTTCTTCTGGACCGTGGGCTCCGCGCCGCCGATGTAGACGTCTTCCACCTTCGGATCGGCTATGAGCTCTAGCACCTCCTGCAGCTCATGCTCCGTCCTCGGTTGCTTGAGGTGGGTGCAATAGCCGCAACGAAGCTGACAACCGTAGAACTGCACGCTCACGCTCTTGCCCTCTTTCTTGAGTCCGATGAGCTTCACGTGTCTCGCTAGGGATTGCTTGGGCATATGGTTTTCCTTCGCCCAACTCAAGGCGCTTCCACGTGTCCGCCGACGACATTCTCCCGATCGCGTTAGGAAGGACTGACGGAGGTGCGCTCCGCAATCACCTTGTCCAGAATGAACTGAAGGCGGGTGTCCATGCCTTTCGCATGGTACCCTTCGCAAATCTAGTTGTTACCTATGAGTCGGCTTCGCAGACTGAGCTGACTACCTCGTCGGAGATATTCTCCAGCTCTGTGAGCGTATTCTCTCGGTACATCTTGGGGTCCAGGGAGATGAGCAGATTGGTCTGATACAAAGAGACCTTGCTCTGAGCCCGTCGCAGGACGTCGATGACCGGGCGCAGTCCGTTCCACATCTCCAGCACATCGATGCCGTTGAGCGCGATGATCCCGTCCGGGCTTTCCGCTATGAACTCGTCCACTCTCTTCTCGAAGATCCCCAGGTTCATCGGCGGAATGCAATCCGGCTCCGGTCTCGGGCTGAGCCACAAGGTATGCATGATGCTCGGATCGAAATCGAACTGCGTCCTCAATTGCGCGGGCGAATGCTTCGAGATGTACAGCGTCGGCCGTCCCCCGTGGAGCTCCGTTCTTAGGATCTGATGCGTTCGCAGCGGCACTCTCTCCTTGAACAAGTAAAGCCTGCCCGAGGTAATCTTCACCCTTATCCTCCCCTTTCCTAGGAGAAATCGAGGGCATGTCGATTCAATTAGGTTGCCCGCTCCTTTGTCGGGCGATCGCTCGTTTTCCCGCCAAGAAAACGATTGTTAAGAACGAGCAATGAACGGTGACAAATGATTATTGAATTCCATTTTGACTAGGCATCTATCTAACTCATTCAACTTCCATGGACGAACGGATTGTTCTCGCTGCCTGCGTTGATCGACACATCGTTCGAATCGGCCTAGCAGAGGCGACGCATCCGTGACCGCCTACGGCTCATCGACAAGCAAGCTGACCGGATGAAGGTGAGTGCCAGGTGAGGGTAATAGGCCCCCTTCTGTTTCAGGCGGCATTCAACTAAGCACCCTACCCGCCGGTCCTGAGAGGTCATCCCGGCTGTTTGGGCTTGCTCGGGTGGGGAGTCGCCGTTTCACCAAATCCCCGACCAACGTCACCGCCAAGCGGATCATCCTCGGTCGGGGCTGTGCCGTTTCTGTGCCCTTGCCCAGGCTCTCGCCTGACCACTCGCGTGGTCCACCTTTCTCATCGAGGGGGGACCTTCCTCAGCCGGACCGAAGTCCTACCGTCGGCCGCCCTCCCTCTCCTGGCGACGCAGCCTAGCTCGGAAGCTGTATTTAAGCCTCGTGGGGAAGGCCTATTGGACTGTTCTTCGGCATACTGGAATGGATTGGCCACTGGACTACGAAAGCTTAATTAGTCATGCAGTATTCCCAACAGCGCAGGCAGGGGTAGCCAAGCCTGGCCAAAGGCGCTAGATTGAGGGTCTAGTCCCTAGCGGTCCGTGTGTTCAAATCGCACCCCCTGCACACCTAAGCATAACCAGGCAGAGAAGAACGCTTCTCGATCAGGGGGGTATTAGGTTCTAGAGGTTTAATCTGCCGTTCCCAGACCTTCTGAGTTTCTAGGACGGCCGACTCGTTCGTTCTCCTACAGTAGTAGGTCTCCGTTGTCTTCATAGTCCTTTGCCCGAGCATCCTCGACACCGCGTCGAGGGGGACGCCTTGGTCGATGTTATGCTGCCCGTACGTGCGACGGCACATCCTCGCCTACTTCTTGCGCTTGCGTAGGACGAGCAGCACCGCCACCACCACGGCGATCGCGATCACTGCCACTAATATCAGCATTGTATTGTCGCTCGCCGGGCTGCCGATGACCGCACCCATCGTCAGCCCATGAAAATCGCCACCCGGGGCAGGGAAATTCGAGGCGGGGTATGCGTGGCCTCTTATTCCCATGGGTGTATCTAGGATCCAATTCGCACCAACGGTGGTCGGCGCAACGAGCCCCAGGAATGTAATTGATGTCAGGGAGGTGCAGGAGGAGAACGCATATTCCCCGATGGACGTGACGCTGCGGGGGATGGTCACGGAGGTCAGGGAGGTGCAGGAGTTGAACGCCCAGCCCCCGATGGACGTGACGCTGCTGCGGATGGTGAACGCCCCTACCCTACCGCCCGGGTACTGGATCAGTGTAGTAATGGCTTTGTTATGAAGCACGCCATCGATGCTGGCATAGTTCGCGTTGCCTGTATTCACATCGATCGAGGTCAGGGAGGTGCAGACACTGAACGTCATAGACCCGATGGACGTGACGCTGCTGGGGATGGTCACGGAGGTCAGGGAGGTGCAGACGGCGAACGCACCGTCCCCGATGGACGTGACGCTGTTGGGAATGGTCACGGAGGTCAGGGAGGTGCAGTTGTAGAACGCCCAGTCCCCGATGGACGTGACGCTGTTGGGAATGGTCACGGAGGTCAGGGAGGTGCAGGAGTAGAACGCAGAGTCTCCGATGGCCACTGTGGCATACCCACCTAATGTGGAGGGGATCGTGATCGCTCCGCCAGCGCCAGTGTATCCCGTGATAGTGGCAACGGCGGGGCTGCCGCTCGTTGTATAGGTATAGTCGCTGTCGGCTGCGGACACCGTATCCGTGGCAACGACGAAGAACGCACTCAAAAGCAGCATAAGCACGAAAATTGTGGATCTCACATGTATTCCTGATCTCTTTCCCATGGAAGCACCCCGCTCTGACATCACGGCTCAGCTCATTACAAATGAGCTGGAATTCGTATGCCTGATTGGTACCTTAATAATTTGTCAACGATAGCCGCATCCAGTATGGTCCTCTCCAGTATGGCATGGGCAGCCCTGGCATGGAGCGGTGATGGTGCTATAGGCTGTTGCCTTTGCCGATGGTTTATGAGAGGCCCCGGGGTCGTGTCCTCGAAGCAGATCTCCGCGGAGGACCGCGAGATGCTGTCACTTCTCCATAGCCAGATATGAAAAGATGCCGAGATTCTTCCAACTTCCCTTTTCCCGTTTTGAGTGCAGGTTGATATCAAGTCTAGTTACTCTAGGCTACTCTAGAATGAACAGACTAGACTTAGCCAGATAGTCATATCCCGCTCCTCTAGTCTATTCTTGGGAAGTGAGAGTAACTTCCCCCTCTTCGGGCATAGCGTCCGTCCTTGAAAAAAATCTATCCCCCTCTGATTGAAACGCCTTTCTCAGCATCTGGATAGGTGCGGGTGCAAATCGCACCCCCTGCACTTCCTCGCATCCTTTCTCGCAGAACCAATATGATGGTGTCTAGCTCGGTCTTCACCCGACCAAGCGGGAGATCACTTCATCCGTGAAAGCGGTGGTCGAATGGCTTCCTCCGGCATCTGGTGTGGCGATTCCAGCACGATAGGTATCTGTAAGGGCTTCCTCCGCCGTCTCCGCCTCTCGCAGCATGCCCAGGTGCCGAAGCATCATCGTCGCCGAGAGGATGGTGGCCGTGGGATTGGCTATGCCTTTGCCAGCTATGTCCGGGGCCGAACCGTGGCACGGCTCGAATAAGGCGTAGCGATCTCCGATGTTGCCGCAAGGGGTGAAGCCCAGACCTCCTACCAGCGCGGCCGCTTCGTCGGAGAGGATATCACCATATAGATTCAGGGTGACGATGCATTGGAACTCCTTCGGCCTGGTGATGAGGGCCGCGGCCGCGGCGTCCACCAGCATCTCTCTTGCCTCCAGACCGGTCCCTTCCATCTCCTTGAAGAACACCCGCCGGAACAGACCGTCCGATCTGCGGATGACGTTGGCCTTGTGCACGCAGTGTATGCGCTGCAGCCCGCGTGTCTTGCAGAGGTCGATGGCGTAGCGGACGATGCGGCGGCATGCCTTCTCGCTCACCTTCCTCTCCAGGATGATGGCATCGCCTTCCTCCCTTTCCACGCCAGTGTACATGCCCTCGGTGTTCTCACGCACCAGCACCAGGTCGAGGTCCACCACCCCGATGTTCGGTATGATCTTCTTGGCCGGTCGGACGTTCGCGTAGAGATCGAGCTCTCGCCGAAGGAAGAGCAGAGGAGATCGGTAGTCCGGGTCGGCAATAGGGGTGGTGATAGCTCCGAACAGCACGGCATCGGAGCCCTTGATGATCTCCAGGGTCTTGGGCGGCAGGAACCAGCCATAGATGGCGTTGCACTCCAGTCCCATGTGCGCCGGGACAAGCTCCAGATCGCTAGTGACGGCCTGGAGCACCCGCACCGCCTGAGGGATGACCTCTTTGCCTATGCCGTCCCCCTTGATGACCACTACCCGCTTCACCGGGAGCCACCCAACCTATCTATGAGGCTCGCTACCACCATGGGCAGGGTGATGGTCGCGTCCCCCTCCACCGTTATCTGGTCCGCCCCCTCCTTGACCTTGCCCCAGGAGATCGCCTCTCTGACCTGAGCGCCGGAGAGCGAGCCATCGTACTCGGTAGCGGTGGTCAAGTAGACAGCATAGTCGAGGCCTCCGCGGAACTGGTTCCACCAGATCGTATGATGCTTGGAGATCCCGCCCCCGACGATTATCGCGCCCGTCTCCTTGGCCTCGAAGGTGATGTCCGAGAGCTCCTGTTCGTCGCGGAAGAGGTCGATCTTCAGAGCACGATGGGTCTGCCAGTACATCCAGAGCTGGCTGCCGAAGGAGCCGTCGGTGATGCCCGGGACATAGATGGGCACTCGGTTCTTGTGGCACCAATGCAGGAGCGATTTCTCATCTTCGATGCGGGAACCGACCTGGTCGATGAGCTCCCAGGTGGAGATGGAATCCTTGCCCCGGAGGATCTCCTCGAACATGGGGATGAGCTTCTTCTCCAGGATCAGGCCGTAGCTTTCGTCAGGAACGAGCACGTTGCCCAATCGGTTGATGCCCTTATGCCGGAGGTCGGCATCGTCCATGAAGAAATCACCGTGATAGTACTTCTTCCAGGTGCGGGCCAGGTCGTGGTCCAGGGTGCCACAGGTGGTGATGATGACGTCCACCAGCTTCCTCTTGACCAGCTCCACGATGACGCCGCGGGTGCCAGTGGCCATGATGCAAGCTGGGAACGAAAGGAAGACCGTGCAATCTCGCCTCATCATCTTCTCGATGATGTCCACCGCATCTGCCAGCTTGCGGCCGGTGAAGCCTCCTGATTGCTTCAGTTCCCTGACCAAGGAGTCGACGGTCATGCCATCGATCAGCTGTACGTCCCTAACCGGCCTCTGCTTCGTCATCCTGCATCAACTCCGCCTTGGACGAGAGGCATCCTCAGCAAAATAAATATTGCCAATGTCGATAGACCACGGGAGGGACGAAAGATGACGCCGGCGAGCTTGATCAAGGAAGTGATGACCAAGGAAGTGGTCACGGTCAGACCGGAGATGACCTTGCAGCAGGTCTCACGCATCTTCTTCGAGCACCACATCTCGGGAGCGCCAGTGGTGGACGATGAGGGCAAGATACTGGGCGTTATCTCCGAGACCGACGTACTCAAAGCGGTGAAGACCTACGAGAAGCGATTGAGCATGGTCTATCCCTCAGCATCACTCTTCGGCGTCTCATTTCAATCCAGCTACAAGGAAACCGAGATGGCCGAGGCCATCGCGCGGATCCAGAACATCAAGGTGCAGGAGGTCATGACCCGCGATGTCTACGTCCTAGGACCAGAGGACACCATCCAAAGGGCCGTGCTCATCATGAGCGCCTTCGGCGTGAATCGGATCCCGGTGATCGAAGGCACCCGCGTCGTGGGCATCCTCACCCGGGCGGACGTCATCCGCTACCTGGGAACGGTGGACATGGACCACCTGATCGGAACCAGCTCAGAAAAGCCTAAATCGGGCTAGCCCTCTCGGGAAGGAGGATAGCTTGAAGAAAGTCCGGGCAGCGATGCTCTCCATCTACAGCAACACCACTCTGGTGGGCCTAAAACTGGCCGTCGGAATCATGATGATGTCGGTGAGCGTGCTGTCCGAGGCTATCCATTCCATGATCGACCTGATCGCCGCGGTCATAGCCAACTACTCGGTGCGCAAGGCCACCATCCCGGCGGATGCCGATCATCCCTATGGTCATGGTAAGTACGAGAACTACGCCGGAGTGGTGGAGGCGATATTGATCCTCCTCGCTGCTGGCCTGATCATCTACGAGGCATCGCTCCGCCTTTTCAACAACGCGCCGGTGGAGTTCGTCTGGGCGGGCATCGTGGTCATGGGCATATCGGCCGTGGCGAACATCCTGGTGTCGCGGCAGCTCATCCGGGTCGGGAAGGATGAGGATTCCATAGCCCTCATCGCCGATGGCATGCACCTGCGTACCGACGTCTACACCTCTCTGGGAGTGTTCCTGGGCCTGATCATAATCCAATTGACGAACCTCCCCATCCTCGACCCTCTCGTGGCAATCATGGTAGCCATGCTCATCATCCGGGCGGCGTACGAACTCACCAGGGAATCGAGCAAGGGCCTGGTGGACGAATCCCTGCCTCCGAACGAGGAGAAGGTCGTGCGCGAGGTGCTGGACCAGCACTCGTTCCAGTTCGTGAACTTCCATGCGCTCAGGACCAGGAAATCCGGGGCGGAGCGTTTCATCGACCTGCACCTGGTCGTGAACCGACGGATGTGCATCCTGGACGCCCATCAGCTGTGCGAGGACCTGGAGAAGGACATCGAGGCGAGGTTGCCCCACACCAACGTGCTCATCCATCTCGAGCCATGCGAAGACAAGGATTGCCCCTATATCAAGGGCGATAAGTTCGTCAAGATCGATGGGACGAAGAGGTGACGCGGACCCGAGCTAGCGCATATTAAGTATCTGGCCGGGAATGCAGGGCTGGATGGCAGACCTTAGACGAGTGGCGATATACGGGGGCTCGTTCATAGGTCCCTTGGCCGGCAACGCGGTGCTCGCCCTGGTCCCTATACTCAAGAGCGAGTACCACGCAACGGGACCGCAGGTGCTCCTATCCATCACCTTCTTCATGCTGCCCTTCGCGGTCAGCATGCTGTTCACTGGGACCCTTTCCGACATCCACGGCCGGAGGAAGGTGCTCACCCTGGGATATGTCATCTACGCCCTGGGTGGGTTCTGCACCGCTTTCAGTCCGGATCTGAGCACGTTCTACATGGCCCGCGCCCTACAGGGGTTCGGGTTCGCCTTTGTGTCGCCTGTCTTGGTCGCATTATTGGGGGATATTGTGGACCCAAAGGAGACCGGTCGGGCGATGGGTTTGCTCGGTGCTGCGACCACCGCCGGCATCGCCCTTGGTCCGTTCATGGCCGGCTTCATCAGTCAGGTGGACTGGCGCTTGACATTCATCACCATCTCCATCCTTTCCTTGTTCATGAACGTCTTATACCTGGTGGCCTTCAAGGGACATCAGGAGGTGAAGAAGGATAGGAAAGGCATGGGCGCCTTCGCCGCGCTCATGAAGGAGGCGTTGGGCGAACGCAAGGTCATCACCCTCTCCCTGGCGGGCTTCATGACGTTCCTCTGCTACATGAGCACCCTGGCATTCATGTCGGACGTGCTCTCCCTGCCTCCGTTGTCCTTGGCGGAGGACCTGATAGGCATCGCCATCGCCTCTGCGGGCATCGCCGGCATCTTCATGGCGCCGGTCGGCGGCTGGCTTGTGGACAATCTAGGTCGATTGAAGGCGGCGATGATCGGCTTCGTCATCATGATGGTGGCCTTCCTGGTGCTCACTCGTGCCGATTCGTTCCTGACCTATTCCGCTTCCCTGGCGCTTCTAGGCTGCGGTTCCTCGGTGGTGTGGGCCTCTCTCCTCACCCTGACCGTGGAGGTGATGCCAAGGAGCCGAGGCACGGTCTCATCCATCTTCAACAGCAGCCGTTTCCTTGGATATGCTGTTGCGCCTGTGCTGTTCGGTCCGATCTATGTCTCCCTGGGCATGGATTCGATCCAAATGATAGGCGTGTTCATCGCCACTCTCGCCCTGATCGCAACTTGGTTGACAGTGCGAGCGATCAATCCTCGGGTCGTTGGGCGTCCCAATCCTCCAGGACCGAGATGAGCGCCTTCCGGACGTCCTCCTCGGCGACGTTGTTGTCCAGCACCCTCCAGGGCGGACGGGCCAGGCGAAGGACCTTGCCCCGTGTCCTGCTCAAACTATCCAGATCCTCGAACATTTCCTTCTTATGCTCTCGCTGCAAGATGCGTTCGAGTGCGTTCTCCGGCCGTACATCTATTAGCAGCAGGCGTCGGGGGACGGGAAGCACCTTGGCAAAGAAGTCATAGCCCGTCTGCACGAACCGGTCGGGCAGATAGGCCGTGGCCATGAGATAGCGCACGAAGATGACGACGTCGTACTCCGCTCGATCGCGCCTGAGCCTGCGCACGGACGAGAGCACATCCAGTATGAAGAAGACGGTCGCGACCGTGCGCATGGCCCTCCCTCTTCCTTCCAGGCCCCCCCTGGCCACTTTCCCTAGGAAGCCGTCCGAGGGATGGATGCGAAGGAGCACCTTGCACCCTTTCCTCTCGTAGAGGTCCTTGATCCAGCGGGCATGAGTGCTCTTCCCTGAGCCATCGATACCATCCACCACGATCCAGCGCATGCTTCATCACAACCCGGCCACGAGCAACAGCCCCGCCGTGCCGAAGGGGATGACCAGATTGTCGTACTGCCCGGGTGTGAGGAGCTCCACTACGGCCACGAAGGCTCCGATGAGTAGAGAGAACAACCCCGCCGCGGCGAGGGAAATCTCCGGGGAAACGATCAGATGTTGCGCGTTCAGCCAACCGTAGAAAACGAAGACCACGAACGTTGCTAGGGTGGTGGCTACGAATACCGCCGTGGTGCCTTCCAGGGTCTTGGGGCCGCATATCTTCTTCTTGCCGAACCTCTTCCCGATTAGGCCACCCATGCCGTCCCCGTAGGACATGGAGACGATGGCGATGGAGGCCACCAGGCGATTGTCGAACAGGAAGAAGGCCAGGACCGTCCAGGCGATGGCATAGTAGACCAAACCAAGGTCGTGGCTCTCCCCCGTGGTCTGGCCTATGAAGGAATCGCGGACCTTCTTCATCGGGGAGTAGGGCGAGGCGAGGATGAGCAAGGGGATGAAAGGCGCGGCGGCCAGAAGGGCCATTACATAGGAGGAGTCGAACACCCACCAGATGAAGACGATGTTACCTACCATGATGTGCACGAACTTGCGGTGCATCTTGGCGTTGCGGACGACCTTGAGCTTGGCCGCCAGAACTATGACCAGGCCCACGTAGGCATACACGGCGACCAGGCCGACGATGTCCCCCTGGGTGAACATGATGGCTACCGAATCGGGATGAGAGTTATAAGATGAGTCGCCATAAAACCCACGAACTTTAGTCGTGGAATGAATAGCGACAAACATAAACATCAGACAAACATACCTGGTGCATACAGAAGTTTCCAGACACCTCGCAAGGGGTAAGGCACTCTCGCCTGGGAGAGAAAGACGGCTGAAGCTCTGGGCTAAGACTTCAAACACATCGCTCCTTCGGGCACGAGACTGGCAACGGTCTGCGGGAAAGGCATTTGAACGCCTCGATAGAGCAGGTCGCCGGAGAATCGTCTCCCCTGTTCTGCAGGCAGGAGTCAGCCGACCGAATGTAGCGTGCCGTGACACCTTGGATAAGGTCGAGCACAGTTACAAGCCCACGATCTTGATCGTGAGTAGCTGACATCTCTCTTTCCGAGCGCCCTCGTGGGAGAGCGACCCCTCATTCGACCGCATGGCTGAATGTCCATGGTCACTCGAATCACATGAGATAATCAACCGAAAAGGTTTATAAGCGGACCACCCGAATCCATCAGGCGACTGGCATGAACGAGAAAGACCTGATGCAGATGGAGGAGCTTCTGAGGGCCTTGGACGCAAGCGGCCTGAGCGGCGCCATCTTGGTCGACGTCCCATCCACTCAGTTCGTGCGGTTCAACATCATGCTCCTTCGAGGCCTTTCGCAGGACAGGGGTCTCACCGGCCTGTTCGTTTCCGTGGACCGGCCGCATCAATACATGGTGCATCTCCTTTCGATGCACCACATCAAGGCTGAGCGCTTGATGTACATCGACGCCATCTCCCGCTTCTCCGCCGACTGCAAGATCGCTCCTGCCAACGTAGGCTTCGTCGACGGTCCGTTCCATATCGATAAACTACCGGCCGCCATTAGCGAGTACAACTCCTCCGACGACGGCAAGAAGACCGGGCTCAAGGACTGCCGATATGCCATCATCGACAATCTCTCGGCGCTCCTGACCTACAACAGCTTCGAATCGGTGGAGCTTTTCCTCCGCAACTTCGTTAAAGTGTTCGAGAGTCCCCGGAACGCATTGGTACTTTTGGTCATTGACAAAGAGAAAAGCGCCCCGTTGTACGAATTGGCCAAGACGCTATGCGCGAGCGAGATAAGCTTCCGGCAGACCATCGAAGCAAGAGCATCCGGAGACTCGGGGGTCAAGACGATTACGGACATTACCTATTGTAAGAAGGGATAGAGATGGACAAGAAAAGCGATGAGCGTACGAAGAGGATGGACCTGGTTCGCATCCCTACGGGGATCCCGGGGCTGGACGAGATGATCGAGGGAGGATTCCCGTTCCCGTCCGTGGTCCTCATCTCTGGCCCCGCGGGCACGGGCAAGACCACCTTCGCACTCAAATATCTGTGCGAGGGGGCGAAGAGAGGCGAGCAAGGGCTGTATTTCACCACCCTGAGCGAGCCGACCCAGTGGATGCTACGCTACGCCTCGCAGTTCGACTTCATGGACAGGGATTTCTTCGGAGATCAGATAGTGTACATGGACCTGGGCAACATGATGCGCGAGCTGGATGCTAGCCAGATCCTGGCGGCCATGGAGGAGAAGATCGCTGAGGTGGTGCCCCAGCGCATCGTCATCGACCCCATCACGGTGGTAGGAGGCATGCTCAAGGGCGATTACCGCCTGTTCCTCTTCGATCTCTTCAATCGTCTGAAGAATTGGAACGCGACCACACTGGTCACTGGCGAGGTCGGCCCAGGGGAGATATATCCGCCGGAGGTCTCCTACGCGGTGGACGGCATTGTGCTGCTCATGCTCTCCGAAGAGGGCGGAGCCAGGCGGAAGTACTTGGAGGTGCTCAAGATGCGTGGCACCAATCACCTCACGGGGAAGCAGTCCATCGACATCTCCCGGAGCGAAGGCATCGTCGTCCTGAAGGCTAGATTCTGAGCACCAGGACCATTACCGTCAGCACTATGGCCAGCGCTGCCACCAGGGTCATGCGTCCCAGGACCGCCTTGGACACATCCTGGCAGGTGGCCCGGGACAGGACCAGCTTATTGATTGAGGAGATGGCCGTGGCCAGGATGGCCGTGACCGCTGCGGTCCACGGGTCGATCGTACCGACGAAAGCTAGAGTGGACACCGAGGCCACCACCGCCGCCGATGAGACCAGGCCGCCCAGGGCGATCAGGTAGATCGCTTGGCTGCCGAACAAGTCCTGGATCAGAACGTCCATGGCTGATATGGCCACGAAGAACGCCCCGAATTTCAGCGCCGGACCGATGGAGAAGGGCGAGCGGACCTCCAGCTCCGCCTTGCTTTGCTGCACCTTGAAGGTCAGGCCGAGCAGCATGTTCACCCCGAACAAAAGCACCAACGGCAGGGCGAGGATGGTGGCCGTGGCCAGACTGGGATCGGCGAAGCCACAGATTGCCAGGTCCCGCACGAACATGGTGGCGTTGGCCATGAGGATGCCCGCCGCTGCGGTCGTGACCAGCTCGTTCTTCTGCTTCGCCAGATTGGAGAGGGAAATGGTCGCCGCCTCCGAGCTGACCAGTCCTCCGAGAAGGCCGGAGTACTTCATGCCCAACGAAGCTCCCTTCCAGCGGATGAGGAGGAAGGATACGAAGGAGATCGAGGAGACGAAGATGACTATCAGAAAGAGGGAACTGATGTCCAGCGCCATTCCCCGGTTGAACACATCGTAAGGGGCGGGAAGGGCGATTTGCAGCGTCAGCGGGTAGACGATGAACGCCACCGTGATGAACTGCAGGGCGGAGATGAGCTCCTCATCGTCCAGGACTTGGGCGAACTTATGCAGCCTGCGCTTGGAGACTAAAAGGAAGGTGATGGTGACGGAGAGCACGACCGCTTCCATGATCAGGCCGTAGCCGACCAGGACGCCGCTGATGTAGGTGAGCACCAGAGCGAAGGGGGTGGTCAGACCAGGTGCGCCTATCTGAAAGCGGATGTAGAGCAGGCCCACGGCCAAGGCTCCCACGATGGGCAGCCCGATGAGCACGGCCAGGTTCAACGACCCTCCTCCGTCCACTCCCAAGGCGTTGCCGTTCCTGCCTAGGAAAGCGAGCATGAAGCCCAATAGCGAGACCAGGGGGAAAGTGCGGATGCCAGCGATGATGACGTCATCGCCCTTGTGGTGCTCCCTCTCCACGCCCACCAGAGCCCCTACCCCCGCCGCGATGATCAGGTGGTAGAGGAATTCGATATCATTGACCACGACTGCTTGGTAGAGCTCTGCGGGCAGAAAAAGAGAGCGCCCTGCCGCCCTTCACTGTCAGGTCTTGGCGCGACGTGGCAATCCAGACGTACCAATACGTTCGGCCAAGGGCGGTAACACATTTATACGGGGATTAGCATTACCGCGTAAAAACCCCCATATAAAGAGGTTTGACTTATGCAATTGGATCCACTGGTCTACTCAATACCCGTGGCGGGCATCATAGGTCTCATCTTCGTGGGGCTCCTCACCCGAAGTATCTTCAAGAAGGATACCGGGACGCCCGAAATGAGGGCGATCGGGGACGCCATTCGCGAAGGTGCCATGGCCTATCTTGCACGCCAGTACAAGACGATCAGCGTCATCAGCGTCATATTGGGTGCCATCATAACCGTTGGCATCAATTGGCAGACTGGTGCGGCTTTCCTGATAGGCGCCTTCTGCTCGGTCCTGTCGGGATACATTGGGATGTATGTGTCCGTGAACGCGAACGTCCGGACGGCGAGCGCGGCCCGACGCACCCTGAACGAGGCGCTACAGACCTCGTTCCGAGGTGGTGCGGTGTCGGGCGTCGCAGTCGTGACCTTGAGCCTTATAGGCGTCGCCGGCGTGTTCTTCCTGTTCTGGGTCTTCATCTTCCCTAACGCTCCCGCTCCCACTGGTTCCATTCCCGGGACCGATGGTGGAATCCAGGCGGCTCTGTTTGCCGCCGTTGGATACGCCTTTGGCGCCTCTTTCGCTGCCCTCTTCGCGCAGTTAGGGGGAGGGATCTACACCAAGGCAGCGGATGTGGGAGCTGACCTGGTCGGCAAGGTAGAGGTGGGCATTCCCGAGGACTCCCCCAAGAACCCCGCGGTCATCGCTGACCTGGTCGGGGACAACGTGGGCGACTGTGCCGGACGTGGGGCTGACCTCTTCGAGTCCACCGCTGCCGAGAACATCGGTGCGATGATTCTCGGTTTCTCGGTCTACGCGGTCACGGGCATGGTCGGCTTCGTGCTCTTCCCGCTCATCGTTCGAGCCTTCGGTCTGCTTGCTGGTATTGTCGGCATAATGACCGTCAAGCTAAGGAATGAGAACGAGAACCCGATGAAGGCCTTGAACCGGGGATATTACATCACGGCCGTCATCGCAGCCGCGTTCTTTGCCTATTCCGCGAGCGTCTTGCTCGGTCCGAACTGGATATACTTCATGATCTGCGGCATCATCGGCATCATTCTCAGCATCGCCATAGTGTACATCACGCAGTACTACACCTCTGGCGAGTATCGACCGGTCAGAGAGATCGCGAAAGCTTCCGAGACCGGAGCGGCGACCAATATCATAACTGGGTTCGCTGTCGGTCTGGAGACCACGGCGCTGCCCATCATCAGCATCGCCGTCGCTCTGCTCGGCTCCTTCGCCCTAGGCCAGATGGCCTCGCCCAATCCCGCCGATGTTAGCATGACCTTCGTCTTCGGTCTGTATGGCACGGCCGTGGCGACCATGGGAATGCTGGCCACCTGCGCGTTCATCTTGGCCGAGGACACTTTTGGTCCCATCACGGACAACGCGGGCGGCATCGTGGAGATGTCGGACCAGCCCGAGGATATCCGCAAGCGGACCGATAGGTTGGACTCCATCGGCAACACCACCAAGGCGCTCACCAAGGGCTATGCGATGGGCTCTGCCGCTCTGGCAGCCTTTCTGCTCTTCGGCGCCTACTTCGACAAGGTGGCGGAGATCCTGCACAAGACCCCCTACGATGTCTTCGTCGTGAACATAGCCAACCCACCAGTGTTCGTGGGGGCGCTCATCGGTGGCATGCTCGTATTCCTGTTCTCCGCCCTGGCCATCAGGGCGGTGGGAAAGGCTGCGGGCGACATGATCGCCGAGGTGCGCCGCCAGTTCAGGGAGAACCCGAACATCCTGGCAGGCAACGATAAGCCGGACTACGCCCGATGCGTGGACATCAGCACCAAGGGCGCCTTGAAGGCCATGATCCTTCCGGGCATCCTGCCCGTGGTCGTCCCGGTGAGCTTGGGTCTGATCATGCGCTTCGCCTACACCGGCAATACGGACATCCCCTACCAATCGGTCGGAGCCTTGCTCATGGTCGGGACCATTACTGGAGTGCTCATGGCCCTGCTCATGAACAACGGCGGTGGCGCCTGGGACAACGGCAAGAAGTACATCGAGGCTAAGGGATTGAAGCGCACCCCGGTGCACGCTGCTGCGGTCGTGGGCGACACGGTCGGCGATCCTTTCAAGGACACCGCTGGACCTTCCCTGCACGTGCTGGTGAAGCTGCTCTCCACCATCACCCTGGTCTTTGCCTCGATCTTCGTGGTGGCGCCCTAGACCCCTTGAACCTCTTTCGTTCTTCTTCTTTTTCTTCCTCGTCCAGATGAGTCTGGGCCTCGTTCCGCTTCAGTGAACCTTTATATAAGGGTTGGCGTATGCAACACTCGCCGAGAGGGTAACCTATGTATTTGCTAGCGCAGCGAGAGAAGGTTGTGCGCATCCCCCCTGATCGTCTGGGTGAAGATATTGATCAGACGGTAGAACAGCTCGCCCGCGAGTCCTTTGAGGGCAAGGTGGAGGGGAGCGACTCGCTCACCGTGCTCGTGCGCAACATCAAGTGCGAGGGCCCGGGTCGCATCGTCCACGGGGACGGGGCGGTGTATCAGAAGGTGGCGTTCGAATCGCTCATCTTTCGGCCGGTGCTGCAGGAGGTCGTGGAAGGAAACGTGGTGGAGGTGCTCAAGTTCGGCGCCTTCGTGCGCTTCGGCCCTCTGGATGGGCTATTGCATATCTCCCAGATCATGGACGATCGCATCGACATCGACGATGTGAACCAGAGGCTGCTAGGCAAGGACACCAAGCGCGACCTCAGGGTCGGGGATCGGGTCCGGGCCAGGATCGTGGCCCTGTCCATGAACGAGCGAAACCCCCGGGAGAGCAAGATAGGTCTGACCATGCGGCAGCCGGGCATGGGCAAGATGGAGTGGCTGGAAGAGGATCGTAAGAAGAAGGGGGAGAAGGCGGCATGAAGGTCCAGAAGGCCTGCAAGCATTGCAGCTTCATCACCGAAGAGGACACCTGCCCATTGTGCGGGAACACCACTTCGAAGGAATGGCAGGGCTACGTGATCATCCTGGATCACACCCGGTCAGAGATCGCCAAGAGGATGCATATCAATGTCAACGGCAAATTCGCCCTCAGGGTGCGCTAGATTGCGCCTGCCCGCTAAGGGACTGATGTTGCCGGATAGAATGAGGGGAGAACTGGTCATGCCTTTCGGAGAACTGTTGGACGAGAGCACGGCGCTGCAGAAGGCGGTCAAGTGCTCGCGTTTGATCACCGTGGGCGATGTGATCTCCCTGCGCATGCTCGAGAACGGCGTCGTTCCGAGAACTATCATATTCGACCTGGCCACGCGTCGAGAGCGAACGGACTCGCTTCAGGGCGCTCTTGGCCGAGTGCAAGGGACGGACGTATTGGTCCGCAATCCCGCGGGACGTATCATGCCCGAGATGGTTCGGGCGATCGAGGAATCGTTCGCTAGCAAAGAGGTCACGAAGTTGCGAGTGGAGGGAGAAGAGGACCTGGCGGCCTTGGTATGCGCCGCGGTCGCGCCCGACGGCAGCTGCGTGCTCTACGGGCTCCCTGGCAAAGGGATCGTCTTCGTCAATGTGGACGAGGGCGTCAGGCAGAAGGCGAAGAAGTTCATGAACTCAATGGAGGAATCGATTTGAAGATGAACATCGAGAGTAAGAAAGAGAACCAGCTTCAGGAACGCATCGAAGTGGTCTTTTCCGTGGAGCACGCGGGAGAGCCCACGCCCACCCGGGAGGCGGTGCAGTCCAGCATGGCCAGCATGATGGACGTTTCCAAGGACCGGGTCATCATCGACCACATGGACTCAGAGTATGGGGTGGGAATAAGCCGCGGCTACGCCAAGGTGTATGAGAGCCCAGAGGCCATCAATCGTTCTGAGCGCCATCACCAGCTGGTCCGCAATAAGATGGCGGAGAAGAAGGTGAAGGACAAGGCAGCCCCCAAGACGAGAGCTGCCCCCAAGGCGAAGTGAAGGTGATCTGATTGGCAGAGAAGAAAGAGAAGGGCCCGAAGACGCCCAGGAAATCGAAGAAGGACAGCTACGCCGTGAACAAGGAAGGCAAGCTGGAGCGGAAGAGGAAGCACTGCCCCAAATGCGGACCGGGAGTATTCCTGGGCGAGCACGAGAATCGCCTCGCCTGCGGCAAGTGCGGATACACCGAGTTCAGGAAGAAGTGATCACAAAGAAATCGTTCCTTCTTTTACTCTCGAGTTCGATCCCCCATTTCTACCCAGGTCACCGCTCGATGATTTCGGTCCTCGAGCACCTACTTCACGAACCGGGTGGCGACTTAACCCGCGGCCCCACCGACCAATCCGCCCCAGAAGCCGGTCCCGATCCCATTGAGCGCGCTTCCGATGATCGGGTCCTGCCCTGGAACAATGTAGCCATAAGACCACAAGAGGAAGGCGGCCACGATGGAGATGGGAACGGAGGAGATCAGACCTCCCGCCGCCCCAAGCACCAGCCCCAGGGGTCCGGCCTGGGCGTTCCAGGATAGTACGCATCCCACCGTCCCAACCGCAGCCGCTATGCCAAGATATGCCAGTTCGCTACCGAACCACGCGATGGCCGTGGCATCCTGGAAGATGGCCGCGGTGGCCGCTCCCGCCAGCACACCTATTATGCCGGCATACAGGGGTCCGAATCCGAGGCGCCTAATCCTTTTCTCCCACGCCACCAGGGCTGGAAATGGTGTTGGTGATCTTGCGGTCCGAGGTGCGGAACATGAGCGTCTTGCCGTTGTCGATGCCGAAGGCCATCATGGTGACGGTCGAGGACTGCGAAAAAGAGGTCACATTGGCCTCGAAATGATGGGTGAAGTCGATCTTTCCTCCTTGGGTCACAGAGAGGGTGAGAAGGTAGTCACCCGACCCATTGTGTCCTAGCACCGACACCACCATGGGCACGTACTGCATGGGGTCGTACATCTCCATGATGCCGATCTGGGCGAGGTCGCCGTCGAGCGCCACCGTGAAGCCGGGATTCGAGGCTCCGGCGGGAAAGAACTGCACTTTCCCATCGGTCGTGAGCACGGCCGCAGAGTCGCTAGCCTGGCCCAGGGCGATCTCCTTTGCCGTTCCGGCAACGTTCAGCTGGGAGTAGCCGCTCCTCGTGGGCACAAATACTCCTGTGCTAGTTAGATAGAGCTCCATATCGGAGAGAGAGGTCTGAAGATCGATGAGATTGAACGGGAGTTGGTCCTTCGCTGATTCGACCTTGGCCGTGGCAGAGGTGACGTAATAGTAGGCCAGCCCAGCGTCCAGCAGGAGGAAGAGGGCGAACCGCGCGTACAGCACCGTGCTTCGCCTCTCTCGAAGCAACCTCTTGAGCCTTCTTCACATTCAATTGGGTAGCGGTCATCACTCTATATAAATACTGTCCGCGATATAAAAGCGCCATCTTGCTGCTCTGGACATAGCAAGGTTTATCCCCGACATCGATCATGCGTGGGCTGCGGGCCCGTAGTGTAGCTTGGATATCACAGAGGCCTCCGGCGGTCCGGAACGGATCGGAGAGAGCCTCGAACCCGAGTTCGAAATCCCCTTCGGGGGACGAAAATCTCGGCGGGCCCGCCATTTCCTATGCTGTCGTAGGGTCTGCGCAAAAGGGTTTTATGCGATGAAAGGGTACTTGGCCACGCCATGTATCTGACCGCTGAAGAAGAACGGATTCTGGCAGGGGAGAAAGGGATTGGGTCCCAACGAGCCATGGAACTGCTCCTGGCCATCGGAAAGATCTATGACGCGGAGCGGCTCGTGCCCGTGACCTCCGCCCATCTCTCAGGCGTTTCCTACAAGACCATCGGCGATGGCGGGCTCGACTTCCTCATGCAGATGGCAGAGAATGCCCGGGTCTCGGTGCGCACCACCCTCAACCCCGCGGGAATGGACCGCGAGCGATGGGGAGAGATGGGTGTGAGCCCGGAGTTCGCCCGGAAGCAGACCGCCATCATCGATGCCTATGCCAAGATGGGGGTGGAGGCGAACTGCACCTGCACTCCCTATTTGACAGGCAACACACCGAGGCAGGGGGAGACCGTCGCTTGGGCAGAGAGCTCGGCGTTGTCGTACGTCAACTCCGTGCTGGACGCCCGGACGAACCGCGAAGGTGGTCCTGGGGCTCTGGCAGCGGCCATCGTCGGCAAGACCCCGATGTACGGCCTGCACCTCGAAGAGAACCGACATGCCACAGTGGTCATCGAGGCGGAGGTCCAGGATGAGATAACCGACTACTCCCTTCTCGGTCATGCGGTCGGACTGAAACTTGGGGGAGCGGTGCCCTACTTCAAAGGCATCCGCCCGGACGTGAACGGCCTGAAGACAATGGCGGCGGCCATGGCGGCCGCTGGGTCCGTCGCGTTGTTCCACGTCGAAGGCATCACGCCCAAAGCCTCCGCTCAGAAACTCGAAAGCCTGGAGAGGGTGCAGATCGGAAGAGAGGAGATAGAGCGGGCCAAGGACTCCCTCACCACCGGAAGAGATCCGGACCTCATAGCCTTAGGATGCCCGCACCTCTCCCAGATGGAGATGAAGATGCTTGCCTCCAGGCTCGACGGGCGGAGAAAGCGACCCGATGCGCCAGAGGTCTGGTTCTGCACCTCTCGCACGGTGCGCACCTGGTGCCCCAAGGAGACGGCGGTGCTGGAACGCTTTGGCAAGGTCCTTTGCGACACCTGCATGATCGTTGCTCCCATCGAACCCGCTCACAAATGCACCGCCACCAACTCGGCCAAGGCCTGCACCTATCTTCCCGGCCTCTGCTCCCAGAAGGTGGTCTGCGATTCGTATTCTGCTCTATTGGAGATGATCCTCTGATCCTCCGAGGGCGTTCTATATCGAATGGCAAGGGCGAAGGCGAGCTGGTCCTGCTGGAAAAGGCCTTCAGCTTTCTTGGAGGGGTAGATGTCAACACCGGCAAGCTCAGCAGCACCTCTGGAGCGGAGGGACGGAACATAACGGGCACGGTTTTCGGCTTCCCCCATGGGAGAGGGAGTACCGTGGGCTCATACACCCTTCTGCAAATGAGGAAGAACAGCACGCTCCCCATCGCCATCATCAACGAGCGGGCTGAGACGATCGTGGCCACGGGTGCGATTATGGCCGGACTGCCCATGGTGGACTCCATCGATCTCTCATTGCTACGAGACGGAGACCAGGTGAAGGTCGATGGATCGGAGGGATCGGTCGAGCTTATTTCGGTCGAGGAGTCGAAGGTGGTCACCTGCGTCCTCGTGCACCAGGGAAAGGTGCTCGCCTTGAAGCGAAGCGACAAGGTCTCGACCAATAGGGGCATGTGGGCCGGGGTCTCAGGGTACATAGAGCCCGGGGAGAGGCCCATTGACACCGCCAGCAAGGAGATCAGGGAGGAAGTGTCCGTCGAATCGCCTCGGCTGCTCAAGGAGGCCCCGGTCCAGTCGATACGCGTCGAGGACCGGGTGTGGTGCGTCCATCCCTTTCTCTTCGAGGTGGATACAGATCTGGTCACACTCGACTGGGAACACACCGAGTATCGTTGGATCTATCCCCATCAGGCATCGGAGCTATCCGCGGTGCCTGGGTTCCTGCGCATCCTGAGGTCATTGCTCTAGGCCAAGAATGCTCAAATGGTGGCGTCCACTTCCTTCTCCAACAGATTGAGCTCGTGCGCGTCCAGCGTCGAAGGGTTCAGGGCCAGCATGAGTATGGAATGGTTGATCGCCACCTGATCCCTGAGCGACTGCACCAGCCGGAGCACGGTGAGGAAGTTGTTATTGGTGATCAGATACTCCAGGCCGTCCAGGAGGATGACTCCGCCCTCCGTCCCCAGGAACTGCTCCAGTGAGACGCTCAGCTTCTCCAGGTCCTTGGGCCGGATGCTGCTCTCCTTGCCCACGTTGGAGAGCCATAGTATGGGTGTCTCGCCCAAGTTGTACTTGGCCTTTATCTTGAGCGGGTAGTTGCGGGTGACGCAGAACCCCCTCATCCCCATGGTCATGGCCTTCTCGAACATGTGGTAGGAGCGCTCCGACTTCTCCTCCTTTATGAGGTAGGTGAATGAGCGTTCCAGCTCGATCTCCGGGCCAACCGGCGGGGCAGCCTCGACCTCTTCCTCCCCCTCCACCAGATGCTCGGAAGGCACCTTGGTTCCGCAGTTCGAGCAGGTGACCGCATTGGGCCCGACGTCGGCTCCGCAGGAATTGCATTTCACCACGGCCTCGAAACCGCCGCGAGCGGCATACTGGACCAGTTCGTCCACGGTCTTGCCGCCCATGCCTTTGACGGTGCGGAGCGATTCCTTGCTCGCGGCCTTGATCTTGTCCAGGGCGTTGAATCCCGCCTCATAGAGCATCTCAGCCTTGACCTCATTCATGCGCGGGACCCGCAGGAGGTAAGGCATCAGCTTCTCCTTAGGCATGGCAATTATGACCGTGGCCGCGGCCTGAGCGGGTGCGGGGCTGATCTCCTCGACCCCTGCTCGGCTAAGGAAGTGAACCACTTTCTTGGCCTCGGTCCTGGGAAGCCCGCTGGCCACCAGCTGGTCTTCGGTCAAGGGCTTGACGTCGTTGAGGATCCGGTGCCCCGCTTCGATGAGGGTGATGGCCGAGCTCTGCGATAGACCCGAGATGGTCATAAGCTGGCCCATGGCTTCCTTGAAATGGAGCGAGACCAGCGAGACTTGCAGATGCTCACCTTCCACATCCCATTCCGCGGTGTGATCTCCATGTGGGGACTCGGTGAACTCCAGCTGCCGGCAGCGCGTTTCGTTCATGATGTGCTCTTTCCACACCCGGAAGTACTCCACCAGGCGGACCGGTGCGTTGACCTCTGCTCGCACGAACTCCTCCACGTCCAGCTTCATGTCCTTGCGCATCTGCTGGATGCGCCGGGTGAGCTCTCGAGTGAATCCTTCGGCCTCTATCTCTGGGGTTATCTCGAAGTCCATGTAGAGGTCGCCGCTGGAGAACTTGACCCCCACGACCTTCTCCGGTAACGAGCTTGTGAAAGTGACCATGTTGGGCTCGATCTTGATCATTTGTCCTTCGATGCCCAGGGAGTACGAGCCTTTGTCGATGCACTCCCGGATCTGTTTTGCCGGCCGGGACTTGAGAAGAACGGCGATCTTGCTGGACCATTGCCGGTAGACCTTCCCAATGGCATTGGGGTTCGGGACCGCGGAGAGGATGATCTCGTTCCATTCCTGACCCGGTGGAATGTACTCCACCTTCTTCACATTGGCTTGGGAGAGGAGGACGGACTCGAGCGACTTCATCGCTTCCAAGGCGTCGTTGTTCGCCGCCCGGACCACGATGCGCTTCATCGGCCAACGGAGCTTGATGTTGCGCGACTGGCGCTCCTTGGTGACGATCTCCACCAGCTCCTGCACCGTGGCCACGTTCTGCTCCAGGCGCTCATCGCGGTTGGTCTGGTCCGAGACCGGCCAGTCCAACATGTGCACCGTTTCCTTGTTCCCTTCCATGTGCTGGAAGATCTCCTCGGTGATGTGAGGGCAGAAGGGCGCCAGGGCCCGATTGAGAGCGGAGATGGCATCGAACAGCACGCGGTAGGCGGCGAGCTTGTCCAGGTCGCCGGTTTCCTTCCACATACGGTCGCGGATCAATCTAACGTACCAGCGTGACAGATCTTCCAGCACGAAGTCCTCCAGGGCCCGGCAGGCCTTGTGCAGTTCGTAGGAATTGAGGTACTTGGTGACCTCGTTCTTCATTCCCTCCGTGCGCGAGATCATCCACCGGTCCTCGGGTCGGAGGTTCCCTCGCAGAGCGTCCACGGACATCTTGCTGGGATCGTACGAATCGATGGACATGTAGGTGGTTGCGAAGTTCACCACGTTCCAAAGGATATTGAGGGTCTTGCGCGCGTTCTTCACCCCATCCCATTGGAAGCAGGTGTCTTCCCAGGGAGCGTTGGTGCGCATGAGGTAGAAGCGCAGGGCGTCCGCACCATAGTCCTTGATGACCTTCTCCGGTTCGATGACGTTGCCCCGGGACTTGGACATCGGTTGACCGTTCGGATCGAGCACCCAGCCATGCATCAGCACGCCTTCATAGGGAGCCCGGTCGAAGGCGATGCAACCCGCTGCCAGCTGAGAGTAGAACCAGCCCCGGGTCTGATCATGCGCCTCGGTGATCCACTTGCATGGCCACCACTTGTCGAACTCGGTTCGGCTCTTGGGGAAGCCCAGCTGAGCCCAAGAGGCCACCCCGGAATCGAACCAAACGTCCAAGACATCTGGCACACGCTTCATGGTCTTGCCGCAGTGGGTGCATTTGAAGGTGACGGCATCGATCCATGGGCGGTGCAGTTCCATGTCCTTTCGGTAGCCATCGCCCTTCTCCAGGTCTATGGTGGAACCGATGACCTTCATCTCTCCGCAGGAACATGTCCAGATCGGCAAGGGGATGCCCCAGTATCTCTGCCTGGAGATGCACCAGTCGCGCGCGTTCACCGTCCAGTCGTATTCCCTCGACGACCCGGCCCAATCCGGCGTCCAGCGCACCTTGTCGATCTCCTCCAGCATGAGGTTCTTTATCTGGGTGATCTTGAGGAACCACTGCGCGGTGTTGCGGAATATCACTCCTGAATCGCAGCGCCAGCAGTGTCCATAGCGGTGGACGATCGTTCCGACGGAGTACATCAGGCCACGTTCGTTGAGCTCCTCCATGATGTGCTTGTTGGCCTCCTTGACGTTCATTCCCGCGTATTTCGGAGGCATGTCCTTGCTGAATTTCCCTGACTCATCGACCGGACAGAAGGGCTCCAGGTTGAACTCCTTGCCCAGTTCGAAGTCCTCAGGGCCGTGTCCGGGGGCGATGTGCACCAGGCCGGTGTTCTCCGCGGCCACCGTGGTGGAGGGGATGATCCGGTGCACCCACTTCCCCGTGGTCTCGCGCTGGAATTGCACATCGTTCAGGAACGGGGGCACATACTCCAGGCCGATGAGGTCATCGCCCTCGATGCCTTCCAGAACCTCGTAGCCCTCGTAGCCTGCCAGCTGCCCTACCTGCTCCACCAGGCTCTCCAGCAAGATGACCGTCTCGCCGCCTTCCTTCTTGAAGTACTTGACCTTGGCATAGGTGAGGTCCGGATGCACCGCTACCGCCATATTCGCTGGCAGCGTCCAGGGAGTAGTGGTCCAGATGAGCAATGAAACGCCCTCATCGTCCTTGAGCGGGAAGCGCACGTAGATGGAAGGGTCCTTCTCGTCCCGGTACTCGATCTCCGCCTCCGCCAGAGCGGTCTCGCAGCGAGGGCACCATGAGAGTACGCGGTTGGCGGGGATGAGCAACCCCTTGTCATATGCCCTTTTAAGAGTCCACCAAGCCGCCTCGATGTAGTTGGATGTGATAGTGAGATAGGGATTATCCCAGTCCATCCAGATCCCGAGCTCCTTGAACTGTTCGGTCATCTTCTTCTGGAAGTCCACGGCGAAGTTCTTGCACGTGCTGACGAAGCGATCGATGCCGTACTCCTCGATCTCCTTCTTGTTCTTTACCCCGATGGACTGTTCGACCTTGACCTCGATCGGAAGCCCGTGCATATCATACCCGGGCTGGTCGCGCACGTTGAAGCGCTGCATGCGCTTGTAGCGGATGAAAGTGTCCTTGAGCGTCTTGTTAAAGGACGTGCCTAAATGGATCGAGCCAGTAGTGTAAGGAGGGCCGTCCACGAAATAGAAGTCCGTCCCGGAAGACCGCAACTCCTTGGTCTTCCTGTAGGCATTGCTCTGTTTCCAGTATTCCCGAACCCTTTTCTCGAGTTCCGCGGGATCGTAGTTCGCTTGGACCTGCTTTATCATCGCCGTCCCGACGCCCCTATATACGTTGCCCCTTTTAAAAACAGGCGGTCCTGGCTATTCGGTTCGTGACCACGGTCAGAACAGGTCCAAGCTCCTCTGCCCCGCGGTCGCGACGCGCTTCCTCCCTCCGGGAAGAGTGATCATGCGCTTCAACGCCCCTTCCACCCGGGCCTGGGAGAAATCGAACTGCCCTGACAGGAGATCGATGACCTTCGCCTCGTCAGGCGCTTTCCATTCCAGCTTGTACTCGGACGTGCTCTCATAGCGGAGGAAGAGGTCGCGGATATGCTGGTGATCCTCGATCTCCACCTGCAGGAAGCGCATCACACTCTCCAGGTCCTTGTGTTCTTGGATCAGCTTCAACCCCTTCTTCGGCCCGATGCCAAGCACCCCCTCGTTGTAGTCGGTGCCCACGAGGATGCAGAGGTCCACGAGCTGCTCTCGACTCAAGTTCAAGGTCCGAAGGGTGGACTCCAGCTCGATCATCTCCACGCTCACTTCCTTGGCTATCTCCTTGCCCGGAAGCTTGCGCTTCTGCGTCAGGGTGAGATTGCGCACCAGGCGTGGTGCTCCGAACAGCAAGGAGTCGAAATCCTGCGAAGAGGCCGTCCACACGTCCCCCTTCAGCGCCATGAAGGCCGCTTGGGCCTCTCCTTCCTCTGGCGCCTGGATCACTGGAATGCCCAAATGGGTGAGCAGGAGCCTCGACGATTCCACGATCTCATTGGTTATGCGGGACGATTGCGTGGCTTTGGAATACGCTGCCTGGTAGTCTCCTCTCTCCACCGCCGCCTCCCACTCCTTCTTCGCTTTGGTGCGACGCTCGCTTCGCTCGACGATGGTGCGCTGCTTCAGCTTGGAAGGAAGGCCATCGAAGACGTAAGCAGGCATAACGCCCATCTCCAACAGGTTGGCATTTCGATACAGCAGTCCCGCCAGATGCGACGTGACCCTACCTCTCTGATCGCGCAGGGGAGTGCCATCCGGCTGCCTGATGACCGACAGGAACTGATAGATGGCATTGTAGGCATCGATGGCCACCGTGCGGCCAGCAAGTGATTCCAGCTCTATTCTCTGAGCTGGAACGATGTCGGAGAGATTGACGCCCATATTCCCAGTATATGAAGGCACCAGCCTGGGAAAAAACCTTGCCTGCGCCACTTCTTTATACTGCTAGGTTGAATCTTGGCCCCATGGCGTTCGAGCATGGGTTCAAGGGGAAGAAACCAGTAGAAGAGGGCAAGGAGTACACCGTCACGATCACAGATGTCGGCTCCCAGGGCGACGGCATCGCTCGGATGGAAGGGCTGGTGGTCTTCGTACCGGAGACCAAGGTCGGTCAAACGGTCAAGATCAAGATCACCCGGGTGGGCAATAAATCGGCCTTCGCCCAGGTAGTGCCTTGATCAATCTTGCTCGGTGGGCAAATAGAGTATCATCAAAGCGATCCCTATCCAGACCATCAGGGGGATGATCACGCATACCCCCGAGCCGAGGTAGATCGCGGTTAGCATCAGGGCGAGCGGGAACACCACGGCGAACAGTATCACAAGCTTGTCTCTGGAGAGCTCAACCATTTGTCCACTTGAGGCTGAATGAGAGGAACCGTTTATGAAGGTTTGCCAATCGGTTCCACAGTTCTTCTTTCGGAAATGAGGTTCAGAAGCTCTTCCAGAGGGCGATCTCCCGCTTCATGTCAGAGCATCCGAAGAGGGCGTTGCCGGCCGCCAAAACGCTCGCCCCGGCCTGAGCGCACATTTTCCCCGTCTTGGCGTTGATGCCGCCGTCCACCTCGATCTCCACGCCAAGCTCGTTCTTGCGGACGAAGTCCCGTGCCTCCGTGATCTTCGGCAGACATTCGACGATGAAAGGCTGCCCTCCGAATCCTGGGTTGACGGTCATGATGAGCAATAGGTCAAGCTGGTGCAGGAACGGTCTCGCGGCGGAGAAGGGAGTACCTGGGTTGATCGAGAGCCCCGCCCTCTTTCCCAGCGAACGGATGTGCCTTAGAGTACCTTCCACGTCGCTGGTCGCCTCCAAATGCACCGTCATGATGTCCGCACCGGCCCCGGCGAAGACGTCCACGTAGCGCTCCGGTCGGCTGATCATCAGGTGGACGTCGAAAGGCAGCCTGGAGAAGGCCCGGATGGATTTGATCACGCACGGACCGATGGTGATGTTCGGGACGAAGTCACCATCCATCACGTCCACGTGCACCCAGTCCGCTTCCGCATCTTCCAGGCGCTTCACCTCTTCGCCGAGCGCACCGAAGTTGGCGGACAAGATAGAGGGGGCGACCTTGATCATCTGGCCTGCTATCTCGTCCAGGACTAATTATATTTGTCATTGGCTTTTCGAAGGAAAGAGGCGACGACTGAAGTATCGCTCATTTCAGCGCTTGACGCCTTGTTCCGGGCGAACAACTTTTTTATTGTTGCTGTATTATTGCGAACTCATGGAAGACAGGAAGAGCGCAGTCCGCGATGTTGAAAGGTGCATGGTGAAGGACTGCGGCAAGGAGGCCGAGAGGTCCGTTTCTGGCGAGAGCGCGCGCGAGGCCGGGCTGGATGTGGAAGAGGGGACCAAGAGGGCGCACCTGTGCAAGGACCACTATCGCCAATTCAAGAAGGCCACCAAGCAGGACCGCATACTGGATTCGTTAGGTCACTGATTCCGCGGCTGTCAGGCTTCATTTATAAATAGCCCCAATCTGGTTCGAGCCGCGGATGAAGGCATCGACCATTCAGATGTTCTCCAGTGCGGGGCTGTCCGCGTCCTCGCTGCTGATCCCCAATCTGGCGAGGGACCAGTTCCAGTCCAGCACCGCCGAGATAGGGGTGATCGTCGCATCCTACAGCGCGGCCATCTTCGCCTCGTCCTACGTGTTTGGTCGGATCTCGGACGTCTACGGCCGACGCTCGGTGCTCAAGGCAGGGTTGTTCCTGTCGATCATCGCCGCCTCCCTGCAGATCTTCGCTGACAGCGCCTTCGTCCTGCTCATGGTGCGGGTCCTCGTGGGGCTGTGCGCTGGCATATTCCCCTCCGCCCTCCTCGCTCACGTCTATGAAACGGACAAAAAAGTGGGCAAGTTCACCAGCTTCGGTTCGTTGGGCTTTGGGTTCGGGGTCTTCGTGGCCGGTCTGATAAGCATCTATGACGGCATCTTCCTGTTCGCGGCCATCATGATGGCGGGAGCCTTCCTCGTCTCTCTCTACCTGCCATTCGGCAAGGAGACGCACCACAAGGTCCCTATCTTCCCCATCAAGATAATGAAGCGCAATTTTCCGGTGTACACATCAGTGATGTTCCGTCACATTGGGGCGAACATGATCTGGGTCATCTATCCTCTCTTCCTGGCGGACCTGGGGGCCGACCCGGTCTTCATCGGGGCCATCTATGCCATCAACGCCCTGGGGCAGTTCGTCTTCATGCGGTTCTGCGATAGATATCGCTCCGTATTGCTGGTGAACGTAGGTTTCATCATGTCCATCCTCACCTTCCCGTCGTATACCCTGGCGAGGGTCTATTGGGAGATAATCCCGGCGCAGATCATGATCGCCCTGGCGTGGTCCACCTTGTACATAGGCTCGATCAAGTACGTGATGGAACGAAACGATGAGAAGGGTACCTCGGCAGGACTGCTGCAGTCCTCTCTCAGCGTGTCCGCCATCATCGGCGCCCTGCTAGGAGGCATCGCGGCCCAGGTCTACGGATACCATGGCTGCATGTACATCGCCACGGGCATGGGCATCCTCGGCCTGATCATTTTCATAGTCACGGACCGCTGGATGTCGAGGAACGTGGACAAAAGCTTAATTCCCTCCGGCCAATAGGACCGACGTGCGCATAGTGTTCCTCGGCACCGGCGGAAGTCTCCCTACTCCAAAGCGGAATGTGAGCGCGGTGGCGGTGCAGGTGGGCTCGGAGATCATCCTATTCGACTGTGGCGAAGGGACACAA
The DNA here is from genome assembly GCA_026394375.1 of Methanomassiliicoccales archaeon. Taxonomy (NCBI): domain Archaea; kingdom Methanobacteriati; phylum Thermoplasmatota; class Thermoplasmata; order Methanomassiliicoccales; species Methanomassiliicoccales archaeon. The sequence goes on along the minus strand of JAPKYJ010000024.1, from coordinate 121,659 downwards.
AGGCAGTTCATGCGTTCCTCGGCCTCCTTCATGAAGGTGCACACCGTCTTCATCACCCATCTGCATGGAGATCATTTCCTGGGCATTCCCGCTCTGGTCCAGTCCATGAGCTTCAGCGGAAGGGAGAAGGAGCTCTTCGTCTTCGGACCGGCAGGCACTGCCGAGACAACGGCAGCCATGTTGCACCTTGGCTATTTCCAATCGGGGTTCCCGGTGACGGCACAGGATCTCGAGGATGGGGACGAGGTCGATTTCCAGCATTTCAAGGTCAAGGCGGTGCGATCGATGCATTCCGTGCCCTCGTTGGCATATGTTCTGGAAGAGCAGGCGCGCCCGGGGAAGTTCGACCTCGACAAGGCAAAAGCTCTAGGAATCCCAACAGGACCTTCGTTCAGACGTCTGCAGGAAGGCCACTCCGTCTCTGTGAACGATCGCACGGTCGCGCCCGAGATGGTCATGGGGCCAAGAAGACCAGGAAGGAAGATCGCCATATCCGGGGACACTCGGCCTTGCGAAGCTCTGATCGAGGCGGCCAAGGGAGCCGACGTGCTGGTGCACGAGGCCACCGTCGCTTCCGGTCTCATCTCCGATGCGCGAGAGTATGGGCATTCCACCGCTGCAGAGGCAGCGGAGGTGGCTAGGAGATCGGAAGCCAAGCGCCTCTACCTCTACCATCTGAGCAGCCGCTACGATGAGGCCAAGGAACTGGAGGAGGAGGCTAGAAAGGTATTCCCTGATTCCTACGTTGCGGAGGACCTGATGGTGGTCCAGGTCGACCCTCCGAAAGGGGAATGAGACCTAGATCAGCTTCAGCACGTCCGAGGAGGTGATTATGCCCGTAATCTTGCCTTTTCTGCCAACCAGCACCGCCTTGGAGGTGGACAGCAGGCTCGTTGCGGTCTCCAGGGGCGTGTCTTCGTTCACCACTGGGAATGCCTCGTTCATTACCTCCCGGACAGGACGATCGCGCACTTCGTCCATGCTCGTGCCGTCCCGCAGCTGTGTCAGGATGCCGAACTCGCTGATGTTCCCTACCGGCTGCGAGCCGTCGAAGACCGGCAGCTGGGAGTATCCCGAACGGCGCATCAGTTCCGATGCCTTCTTCACCCGGTCCCTGGCCTGGATGGAGATGATGTTGCGGGACATGACGTCCTTCGCCTGCCTCCCCTTCCTCCTTCGGTCCATCTCACCTTGCAGTGCGTCGAAGATGCGCACCACCGATTCATAGGAGCCGTTGATCGCCCCCTTCTCGATCTTGGCGATGGTGGATTGCGAGACCCCGGACATGGAGGACAGCTGCATCTGGGTGATGTCCAGCGCGTGTCGCAATCGCATGATCTCGGTGGCGGGCGGAAATTTCATACTGTACTCCATTGCTATTCACATATGAATATTTTTGTCAAGCACCTATATATCGATGCAACCTCTTCGAGCGCTAAACCGCGCTAGCCACGGGTTTTACTCAAGTCCGTGGAAGCTAGTCGGATAAGTAAGGTGAAGATCAAATGGCCAAGAACATCATCGTGGAGAAGATAGATTACACTCCGATAGAGAAGCAGAGAGTGGAGCTGGTGGAACGCAAGGGCATCGGTCATCCGGATAGCATCGCCGATGGTCTCTCCGAGTCGGTCAGCCGAGCGCTGTGCCGAATGTATCTGGAGAAATACGACCGAGTGCTGCATCACAACACCGATGAGACGCAGATCGTCGGAGGACAGTCCAACCCCCGCTTCGGCGGCGGCGATGTGCTCGAACCGGTCTACATCCTCCTCGTCGGTCGGGCCACCACCGAGGTCGGCGGCGAGCGTCTCCCGTATCGTTCCACCGCAGTCCATTCGGCCTACGAGTACCTCAAGAACCATTTCCCCAACCTCGACCTGGAGACGGATGTCATGGTGGACTGCCGCATCGGCAAGGGCTCCTGTGACCTATGCGCCGTCTACGAGAGCAAGAAGCACCTCTCCAACGACACCTCCTTCGGCGTGGGATACGCTCCCTACAGCCAGACGGAGAGGGTCGTGCTGGAGAGCGAGAGATACATCAACGGCGCGCTCAAGCGCAAGTACAAGGAAACGGGCGAGGACGTAAAGGTCATGGCCGCGCGCATGGGCGACACCATCAACCTCACCTGCGCCATCGCCATGGTGGACCGCTACATCCCTGACGGGGATCACTATCAGAATGCCGTGGCAGAGATAAAGGAGAAGATCGCGGACAACGCAGTGAAGTACACCGACCTGAACGTCAAGGTGGACGTCAACACGGCGGACAACTACAAGGCAGGGGTGTACTACCTCACGGCCACGGGCCTGAGCATGGAGAACGGGGATGATGGTTCCGTCGGCCGAGGCAACCGGGTGAACGGGCTCATCACTCCCTTCAGGCCGATGAGCATGGAGGCCTCCGCGGGCAAGAACCCCATCACTCACGCGGGCAAGCTATACAACATCCTTTCGAAGTTCATCGCCGAGGACATTGCGAACGCCGCCGGCGGGGACGTGCTGGAAGCGGAGGTGCGCATCCTCTCCCAGATCGGCAAGCCCATCGACAACCCGCAGACCTGCAGCGTGCAGCTCATCATCGCTCCTGGAGCCAACTACAAGAAGTGGGAAAAGGAAGCGAGGTCGATAGCCGATAACTGGCTGGACAACATCGACACGGTGACGAAGAAAGTTGTAAATGGCGAGATAACCGTATTCTAAGGTCGATGAAGCTCGTCGACCTACCGAAATACGGCCCGCTGCACCGTTTCGCGGACTACCACGTTTACCGCACCCTCCTGGTGCTCGCCGATGGGCACAGGAGGGGGCGGAGGCAGCTTGCTGGCTCGGTCGGCCTGGGCGAAGGCTCGATGAGGACCATCGTCGAGTACCTGCGTGAAAAAGGGATGATCGAGATTAAGCAGACCGGGATCAAGGTCTCCAACAAAGGCCTGGAGTTCCTGAAACAGGTCCCGCTGAAGGTGCAGCGGCTCCATCCTTCGGACATCTCCATAAGCGAAAGGAACGTGGCGGTCCAGGTCAAGGGCAGGTCCAGGCGCATCAGCCTTGGAATCGAGCAAAGGGACGCGGCCATCAAGGCGGGGGCGGAGGGTGCCACCACCATCATAGTGGTCGGCGGTAGGCTCGTGGTGCCCCCCGACTACTCTTTGGACGAGGAGAAGCCCGGCATCACCGCGGACCTGCGGGGCACCTTCGACTTGAACGAAGGGGACGTGGTCATCATAGGCACCGCCTCGAGCTACGATCGGGCTGAGGACGGGGCGCTGGCCGCGGCCTTCGATCTGGTCTAGGGTCCCTCTGGCCACGCCTTGAGATCATGGTGGGCGCAGAGCATGAAGGCGTGGGCCGCGGGGTTGGACCCCACATCTTCCGCGAACGCCTGCACCGTGCGCACGCCTCTTTCCGCATATTCCTTCTTGCCTGTCAACCTGGCCAGTCCCGCCAGAACGAACGCCGCCACCGAGTTGCCGCTCGGCGTGGCTCCATCATAGGACTCTTTCATTCGCACCAGCACATCTTCCGCGTCCTCCGCCGTTTGGTAGAAACCGCCCGACCTCTCGTCCCAGAATCGCTGTGACATGACATCCACCAGGCTCTCGGCCTGAGCCAAATACACTCCCTCCCCCGTGGCAGCGAACAGCTCTACCAGACCCCAGGCGAAGCAGGCATAGTCGTCCAGGAAGCCATCGATGGCCACCTCCGTTCCCACCATCCGGTGCCTCAGACGGCCATCTGGCATCAGGTGGTGCGAGATGAGGTTGGCAGCCTTTCGGGCCGAATCGAGCGCGCTCGGATGTCCGAGCACCTTGGCGGCCCGGGCGGAGGCGGCGATCATCAGTCCGTTCCAGTCGGTGAGCACCTTGTCATCCCTATCCGGATGTAGCCTTGACTCTCTGGCATCGAAGGCCTGAGAGAGGGAGCGAGATAGGGAAGCCGAGATCTGCTCCTCGCTCTCACTATGGTCCTTAGCCAATTCGGGAACAGAACGGACCACATGGAGAACGTTGGCTCCCGTTCGTCTGCGCGTCGCCTCTTCCCGGAAGTTGCCGTCCTTGGTGATACCGAAGGCGTCCACCATGATCTTCATATCTTCGGGGGAAAGCATCGAATCGAGCTCCTTCCAGGTCCAAACATAGAAGCGCCCTTCTTCCCCTTCGCTATCCGCGCTTTCCGCCGAGTAGAAACCCCCGAAGGGCGACGTCATCTCCCGTTCCACATAGGCCAGCACCTCAAAGGCCGTCCTCTTCCAACGCTCGTCCCCGGTGATGCGATACGCCTCCGTGTACGCCAGCACCTGCATTGCCTGGTCGTAGAGCATCTTCTCGAAGTGGGGAAGGTGCCAGCGCGCGTCCGTCGAGTACCTATGGAACCCGAACCCAACGTGGTCATAGAGCCCTCCTTCGCGCATCTTGCTCAAGGTCGTGGTGACCATGTCGAGGGCTTGACGCTCACCGGTCGGTCGATGATAGCGAAGCAAGAACAGCAGCCGGTGGGGCGAAGGGAACTTGGGAGCGAGTTCGAATCCTCCATTGATGTCGTCAAAGGAATCGGCAAGCTGTCGGTATGCCAGATCGAACGCATTTTCTTGGATAGGGCCCGATTCCCGGCGCGCAGCGAATTGCCTCAACGCGTTCAAGACCTGGTCGGCCGTCTGCATCAAAGGGTTCCGATCAAGCTTCCAGTGGGAGTCAACCTGGGTCATGATGTCGACCAAGCCTGGAGAGCCTGGCGAGCCCCTTCTGGGAAGATAGGTGGCCGCGAAGAACGGTCTGCGGTCCGGGGTGATCACCAAGGTCAAAGGCCAGCCCCCTCCCCCGGTCATAAGCTGGCAGGCGGCCATGTATATGCTGTCAATGTCCGGCCGCTCCTCCCTGTCCACCTTGACGCACACGAAGAAGCGGTTGAGGAGGCTAGCCACATACTCGTCCTCGAACGACTCGCGGGCCATGACGTGGCACCAATGGCAGGTGGAGTAGCCGATGGAGAGGAGCACTGGCCGGTCCTCTCGCTCTGCCTTCTGGAACGCCTCAGCGCTCCAGGGATGCCAATCGATAGGATTGTGTGCGTGCTGCCGCAAGTAAAGCGACCGCTCATTGGCAAGATGGTTGGTGCGCGGGTAGGGTCCTTCCTTCGTCCCACTATTGCTCATGGTTCAGACCAGTGGAGCAGAGGGATAATAACAGCTTCGTTGGAACCGTCAATGAATCCGAGGCGGAGGGAGGGGAAAGGGTCTGAGCACCGATCGAGAATGGATCGGTGGCCCGACCCTTTCTGAGGGGTTTGTCTCCTCCTAAGCCGGCCCCATCGGGGACGTCCTTTGAATCCTTCTCCCGCGCTTGAGCACGGTGGAGGCAAGATGATCATTTGCGTAGTTAAGTCTTACGCGATTCCAGGGCCGGGTCTGGACCATGGGAATAGAATGGATGGAAGAGGTTTGAGAGATCCGAACTGTGGATCGATATCTTCACTCGTCCCAGAACTCGAGGATGCCCGGCATGACCCTGGCCGACATGGAGTCGAAGGTATCGATGCCAGTGACCTTGCTGGCATACTCGCTCAAGGCGCAGATGTCATCCCTGGCCAGGTTCTCCAGTTTGAACTTCCTCGAACCGGCCATCAGTTGCTTCAATCCAATGGCCGTCCGGTCAAAGTAGGTGTACAGCCCGACCGCGCCCCAGGGGATGTCTTTGCCCAGCTTCGCCTTGGGGAATCGGTCCTGCAGGTCCGAGGCCATGACGAAGAACTTTTTCGGGTCGGTGGAATACTCGTCCGCGAAGGACTTGGGCAACTTGCCCTGCTCCGCCAATCGGGCGAAGTACCCGGCCTTCATGGCCGCCAGGATGGGTGAGCGGGCCATTCCGATGGCCTTGATCAGCGGTCCGCCGCCGATATTGCTCATGGCCATGCTCTTGTACATCTGGGTCTCGTTGACGAAGCCGCCCGCCATGACCATGTCGGGCACGAACCGTCCCTGGTCCCTGATGATCTTGGCACAGGCGAGGAGCTCGGCCTCCAGGTGAACGGTGGGCGTCGACATCTCGTTCATCATGGGAACGGGGGACATGCCCGTGCCGCCCCCCGCGCCATCGAAGGTGAGCATGTCGATCTTGGCCTCGGAAGCGCATTTCATGGTGAAAGCGACGATCTCTGGTCGATAGGCGCCGGTCTTCAAGAAGACGTACTTGGCGCCTTTGTCGCGCAATGACTCGATGTCCTCCACGAACGATCTTCGGTTCGGAAAGCCCACCCGGCTGTGCCGCTCGAAAGTCTTGAAGGCGCCGGCCTTGAAAGCCTCGGCGACCATCTTGTCCTCCGGGTCCGGCAGGACCAGATAGCCGCGCTTCTTCAGCTCTAGGGCGCGGTCCAGGCTATCCAAGCGCACCTCGCCGCCGATGGCCTTGGCACCCTGGCCCCACTTGCGCTCGATGATGTTGACCTCCAGCTTGGAAAGCACGTATTCGTCCACGCCTCCCCTCTGGTCCTCGACGTTCGTTTGCACGGCGATGTCGCCGGTCTTGCCGTCCCAGAGCTCGCGGAAGCAGTTGATGCGGAACTCCATGTCCGGAGATCTCTGCACCTTGCCCTTGGCATAAGTGGAATCATGGTCCATGCCGCAGACGTTCTCGCCCACGGTCTCGATGATGCCCACCATCGCCGCGCCCTTCGCCAGCGATTCCCAGTTGCGCTTGGCCACGGCGGTCGAGCCCAGGCCGGCGATGACGAATGGCACTCCCAACTTTATCGGCTTCTTGGAGGAGTTCGCCACTGTGGTGGTCACATCGGCATTCTCGAAGAACGCCTTGTCAGGGCTCGGTTCGATGCCATAGGCACCGATCAGCTCGGCCAATATCTGGAAGTGCGACCAATCCAACAAGTAGTCCTTGTTGGCGGATGCGGTGCTGGTCCCGAAGTACTCCTGACTGGGGTATAGCACTTCGCGACCGCGGAAGGCGGACTTGCCGACCTCGCACATCACCTGGCATTCCTCTATGCATAAGGGGCACATCCCGCTCGTCGGATTCACGTCTTGCACTCTGGTCTTGGTGCCGGTCGTTGACCTAGAATTCTCTATTATCTGCATTCTCAATTCGCTCCCTGCTCGAATCCTGCCAAGCTATGGCAAGACACGAATGTCGATTGCATGACCGTATTTGAAGTTTTGTTGCGCGAAGGCCCTAATCAATGCTCTTTGTCTATTATCGACGGTCGATATGCCTTTCAAATGGACAAACGTCAAGTGCGAACCGGCTGTCTCATTGCTGGCCTCCGATTCGCTGGAATGGTCTACTATTTAGATGACGACCTTCTCGTTTAATAACGCTCTTCGTGTGATCCTTCTGCCTTTCAGCCAGTATCAATAATAGCAGGCATCCTTCGTATAGAGGTCAACGATGTCAGAATAGATACCAAACGCCGTCTCCCGCAATGTCGGGTCTCGCTCCGCGATCACCAGCTCTCCGAAAAGGTCCATGGAGAATATGGCGGCGTTGGTCGCCCCAGTGCATGAGAACAGCATGTCCTCCGGCCGGAGCACCTCCAGCTGCACCTTGAACTCCTTGCTCTCAAAGTTCGCCGTGGCCACCTGGCGCACGCGCACGCATCTGTCACCCTTGACACCGGTAATGGTCTGCTTCAGCAGGTCCTCGGTGATCTGCTCCGTCTTCACGTCCCGAAATCCGATCTGCATGCCTCCCAGGGCGTTGCACAGAATGACCAGTTTGGCCGCGGAGTCCATGCCGCTGAGGTCGTTGTCCGGGTCCGTCTCCGCCACTCCTGCCGCCTTGGCCTTCTTCAGACCTTGGGTGAAGTTCTTTCCCTCGCGCATGGTGTCGATGATCATGCTGGTGGTGGAGTTGAAAACGCCCCGGATCTTCATCAGCCTCACCGGAGGCATTCCTTTGAACATCGAGAAGACCGGGGTGCCGTCCATGACCGTGCTCTCGAACTTGAAGGAGGCGTTGGACCGGGCGGCCGCTTCTCGCAGCTCCTTGAGATTCAGAGCGATAGGCGCCTTGTTGCATGTGACGACGTCGATGCCTCGGTCCAGAGCGGTGAGTATATAGGTCCTGGCCGGCTCAGCGGTGCGATAGTCGGCGGAGGTCGCCTCGACCAGGATGTCGAAGTCTCCGTCCTTCAGATAGGACTTGATCTCCGCCACCCTCGCTTCCGGATTGTAGGCCTTGGCTTCGTCCTTCTGGGACTTGAGCTTCTTCTCCACGCCCTTAGGGGAGGAATCCTTGAGACGCACGACGCCTAGGGAGCGCGAGCACACGGCCGAGAACACGAACCGCTTGCCCGATGGATCTACCCCAGACAGCATATCAACGAGCGCCTTCCCCACATTCCCGTAGCCCACGAGTGCGATTCGCTTCTGGTCCATACCCATCACCTTGACTGGATGCATCTGAATCGTCAGTAGGGCTATTTTATCCTTGCTAGTGATGATGACGGGTTGGGGCAGAAAGAGTTGGTCTGGCCTCTATCACCCGAGCGCACCCCAAGACGACACTTTTAAGAGAGGGACGAGATATTGATGCCAGGGTCGGGAGGACCCGTACATGACAGATATCAGAGATAGGGTGGGTGAAGACAGGGGTCTGCTAAAGACCATTCAGACCTTCGTTCCGGGATTCCGGGGGTACAGGCTGAAAGAGGACCTGAGGGACTCTGACCGCATGCTCCGTGCCCAGTTGGCGCGCCTGCTGGGGTTGCAGCGCCGCGGTCTGGAGGACTGCCGGACCATGATCGTTCAGGATTACAGCTCGCCTCAGCTCGACACCATCGGGGGGCTCATCAGTCGCTTCAAGAAGGTGGAAGGGACGGTGGCCCATGCGGAGACGGGGTACTCGGGCATCGCCGCCGACGTGCAAGTCAAGGAGACGGAGCTCAACCGCCTCTATGAATACGACACCAGCATGATCGATATGCTGGGTGCGATCGGCCAGGCGGTGCAGTCGTTGAAGGGCAGCCTCCGCGCACAGGACACGGCCCAGGCGAACACGGACTTGGTGACCGTGAAGCAGGGCATCACGGATTTCGAGGACCGCTTCGGGAGGCGAATGCGGGTCATAACCAACACGGAGGTGTGAGGACATGAGCGTCATCGGGGCGGACACTTTCAAGTGGGAGGATGTGGACAAGCGCAGCAACATCATGTATCGCATCCCTCGCAACATCAAGTTCAACGACAACATCGTGGTAAGAGAGGACGAGATCGCGGTCTTCTTCCGCGACGGCAAGGTGCTGGACTACATCGACAGACCGGACCGTTACGCCCTTACCTCACTGAACGCGCCCATCGTCGGCAAGATCGTCAAATTCCTTTCCGGGGCACAGCAGCAGGCGGAGGTCGTCTACCTGCAGAAGAGGGTGTTCGACGGCAAGTTCGGGTCCAAGCAGCCCTACCAGTTCCGGGACAAGGACTTTGGCATCGTCAACCTGCGGGTGTTCGGCGAGTTCCGGTACAAGTTATCCTCGGCAGCGAACTTCGTGAACCAGTTCGTGGGTACCTTGAACTTCGCTTCCTCCGCCGACGTGGAGGAGCGCATCAAGGAGCAGATGGTGCTTCTGGTCTACGATTCCCTGGGCGACATGAAGAACCAGGGGATGGGCGTGGTGGACATGGCCTCCAACCTCACCAACATCGAGCAGGTCGTGCTCTCCCGGTCCAAGGACCACTTCGACCTCTACGGACTGAGCGTGGACAAGGTCTCTGGACTCTATGTCTCCGTTCCGGACGAGGTGCAGAAGGCGGTGGACACCCGCTCGTCGATGCAGGTGCTGAACGCCAACTACATGCAGTACCAGTCCGGGCAGGCCATGCGCGAGGCGGCCCAGAACCCGTCCGGTGGGGCGGCAGGCGTAGGAGTGGGCGTGGGAGCGGGCATCGGTATGGGCTACCAGATGATGGATTCCATGCGCTCGCCCCCGGGACAGCAGCCCCCGGCGCAGCAAGCGCCCATGCTTCCGTGCCCGAAGTGCGGAACCCCCAATCCGGTCACGAGCAAGTTCTGCTCCGAGTGCGGTGGGAAGATGGCAGCGGCCACGGTCCCCTGCCCCAAGTGCGGGGAGAAGGTGGCGGAAGGGACGAAGTTCTGCCCCAACTGTGGGACTACCCTGAGAGTAAGCAAGAAATGCGCTTCCTGCGGGGCTCAGGTTCCAGCCAGCTCCAAGTTCTGCCCGGAGTGCGGAAAGACCGCGTGAGCTAGGATCAAGGAGGGGATGGGATGGCCTCAGTCCAATGCCCGAAGTGCAATGCCAAGGTGGAGTTCGAAGCGGGGAGCAAGTTCGTCAAGTGCTCATACTGCTCGAGCCAGATCTACATCGATCGCTCAGGTGCCGGGTTCTACTACATCATCCCGTTCATGGTGCAGGAGAACGACGCCGTGGGCGTGTTCAGACGATGGGCGGCGGGCAGCACCAAGGCCAAGAACCTGGACCGATTGGCGCAGCTGGCTGGAGTAAAGCGCCAGTACTTCCCCGTCTACTATTTCAAACGAGACGTGGACGGCAAGGAGGAGGTCAAGGTGGAGCCCGCTGGTTCCACCACCCTGCCTGGATTGCACAACCTGAAGGTCGTGGGCGGAGACATGAAGATCTTCGACTCCAAATACGACTTGGGAGGAGTGGAACTCATCAAGCCAGATATCGAAATGGTGTCCTATCTCGAGTCCTTGCCGGGCAAGCCGAGAGAGCAGGCACTGGTGTACTTCCCCATCTGGAAGCTTGACTACGTCTTCAATGGCAAGAGATACGAAGTGGTCTTGGACGGCTCATCGGGCGAGGTGTTCGCCGCCTCCTATCCTGGAAGGGGTTCCGCCCCCTACACGGCCGTGGCGGTCGTGGGCTTCGGAGCTTTCTTCGCGGAGACCCTGCTTACCACCGTATCCTTCGGACTGGCGGCACTGCTCATGGGCATCACCTTGGTGGGCGTGTTCGTGAGCTCCCTCTTGGTCGCGTGGAGGATGTGATATGGCCGAGATGTCAGTGGGACTGAGCTGCCCCGCCTGCGGAGGCGCTCTGAGCATGGACGAAGGGGAGGACACGATCAACTGTCAGTATTGCGGCTCCACCCTCTTCGTGGAGGGCGACAGAGGCGTGCAGACCATCGCTTTCAAGAACAAGCTCACCCGCGAGAACGCCATCCAAACCTCCGAGTCCTGGTGGAAGCGGGGCTGGAAGGCTCGGGACCTGAAGCGCACGGGCAAGACCGATGAGGTCTACCCCATCTACCTCCCGTTCTGGTCCTCCACGGCCAGGATCGCGGGCTGGGTGTGCGGCTATGAGGAGAGGAGGCACACCGGACCGAAAGGTCAAGTATATGTGGAAAAGGTGCCCAAGGAGATCATGGTCCTGAGCGACTATCGCTACTCGGCCATCGCCTGCGACCCAGGCGACCTGGGCATCAAGACCTTGAAGAACTTCAAAGGTGAGCGGGCGTTGGCCGATTTCGACCTCATCCCCACCTTCGAGACCACCACCAGCAAGGACGATGCCATGAAGGACGCCAAGGAAGCGGCCATCGAATGGGGCCGTTCCAACGCCCACGTGCCGCACATCACCTTCGAGCGCCTGCACGCCTTCCCCAAATCCATCTCCATCATCTACTATCCGATATGGGTGATGCGCTACTCGTATCGCAAGCGCATGTACATGGACACCGTGGACGGGGTGACAGGGGAGCTGCTCTCCGGCCGCGCTCCTGGAGACCCGTTGTTCCAGAGCTTGGCCATCACGGCCGGTTCGGCCGTGGGGGGCATCGCTTCCGCAGGAGGATTGCTCCTGGCGGCCTTTTCTGCAAGCCAGGACTCAGTTTATCTCGCAATCGGAGGTATCATCCTGGGAGCGGGCGTGCTCTATCTCACCTATCGCTTCTTCCGCCACGGATCGGAGATAATCGAGGGCGAGTTCTCGGACCGTCAGAACGGAAGCGGTGATTCGACAAAGGACCTGAAGGATGTGGCTAGACAGTTGGGCGGACAGTTCGGGGGGAATATCTGATGCGCGTTGTGCAGGTGAAGTGCCCTTCTTGCCAGAACCCCATCCAGATGAAGGTCAGGGACCGTCTCTTCTATTGCGAGAACTGCCGCACGATGCACATACGGGACGGTGGAGTACAATTGGTGGACTTTGAGATAGGTGATTTCGCCAAGGGTGCGCCGCTCGAGAACCGTGTCTACGTCCCTTTCTGGAGGCTCTACTGCAATTTCGTGATCAATCACATCTCCAGTTCCGGAGGAACGGCTTTCAAGCTCTCCAACTGGGTCAGGGGAGGTCCACAGGAGAACAGTGGGGATATCTTCGTCTTCGTGCCCGCGGGGGAGTTCGATCCCGGAACGTTCCGAAGGCTGGCCACGATGATGACCGCCAACCCTCCGCGCTATGCCTCTCGTCTGGACTTCGGCAACGTCCCACGCTTGCCGGCCTCCGTAAGAAAGGTGGAGGCGGCGGAACTGGCGGATTTCGTCGTGGTGACCATGGAGGCTGAGAAGCCTGGCGTGCTGCAAGACCTCGACTACACCTTGACCGTTCGAGATGCTCGAATCGTCTACCTACCGTTCTTCACCTCGGTGTCCGGTCTCGTGCCTGGATTCTGATGGATCTCAGGCACTCCAGATGAAAGATGAGAAAAGTGCCAGGGTGTCCCTGGCTAGGCAAAAGATGGATGGGTCCCGTCGGACTACACTCGGCCCCCGAGCTTCTTGTGACAGAACCACCAGTCGTAGCAGTTCGGGCCCTTCTTCTTCTCCATGGCGTTCTTGACGTCCCGTGGCGGAGGCACGATGACCTCGTCCCCGATGAGTTCGTTCCTTGGCCATCCCTCAGGCATGGAGACCTTCTTGGCATCCGAGGTCTGCAGCGCCTCCAAGGCCCGGACCACCTCATCGATGCTCCTTCCCACTTCCTGTGGATAGTAGATCATGGCGCGTATTATCGACTTGTCGTCCATGATGAAGACCGCCCGGACCGTGTTGGAGCCTTTTCCGGGATGGACCACGCCCATCTTCTTCGCCAGTACTCCATTGTCCGCGATGATGGGGAACTTCACCTCGCAATCGAGGTTGTCCTTGATTCACTCCACCCACTTGATATGCGAGAACACCTGGTCGATGGAGAGACCGATGAGCTCGCAATCCAGTCTCTGGAACTTCTCATACCTCTTCATGAAGGCATAGAACTCGGTGGTGCAGACTGGAGTGAAATCAGCGGGGTGGCTGAATAGCACGAACCATTTGCCCTTGTAGTCATCAGGCAGTTTCTTCATCCCATGGGTGGTCTGGACCTCTACCTCAGGGAACTTGTCACCCAGAAGGGGAATGCCCATTCTTGCGTCTTCCTCACACATATTCACACCTCGCAATGCCCAAGCACCGCGGCCTGATTTCATTCGAGGCGGCATTATTTAAGAATTGGCAAGGCGTTTCGGTTTCAGCTGGAGCAGACCTTGCTGAACAAGGCAACGCCAGAGAGGAACGTTCAGTGATCTCAGCTAGGAAACCAAACATGAAGAGGCGATGAGATGATCTCGAAGAAAGCGGAATCCGCCATTCGAGCCTTGCGCTCCCACGCAGATGCACGGAACGTAGAAGGGATGGCCCGATACGGGATCGTTTCTCAGTGCGTCCTCGGGATCCCCATGCCGGCCATGAAGGCTCTTGCCAAGGAGCTGGGCAAAGACCACGACCTGGCGGAAGAGCCATGGCAAAGCGGCATCTACGAGGCGCGCATCCTGGCGGCGATGGTGGACGATCCAAGGAAGGTTGCCAGGGAACAGATGGAGCGCTGGGCCCTGGACTTCGACAATTGGGGCCTATGCGATGGCGTCTGCAACTGGCTTTTCGATCGCACTTCTCATGCCTGGGAAGTGATCCCGGACTGGTGCTGCCGCGAGGAAGAGTACGTCAAGAGGGCGGGCTTCGTACTTATCGCTCAGAGGTCCGTTCACGACAAGAAGGCAGAGGATGAGCGATTCCGGGCCTTGCTTCCGCTGATCAAGGAGGGTGCGAAGGATGAGCGTCCAATGGTCAGGAAGGCGGTCAATTGGGCGCTTAGACAGGTGGGCAAGCGCAATATCCGTCTCAACACCGTGGCAGTGGAAGAGGCAAAGAAGATCGCCGCCATCGGCTCGAAGGGCGCCAGATGGATTGCCTCAGATGCTCTCCGAGAGCTGCAGAGCGAGAGCATTTCCAGGCGCCTAAGGGAGCGAGCTCCCCGGCAACAGTGCCAATTGTCCTAATACCCTCGATCCCACTTCCAGCTCCCTCTTCACGCCCTTGACTTGAGTCGGTTCATCTGTACTCTTTATGTTTCAGGGACAAGAAGTCATCGATGAATCTCGCTCTTTCCGTTGACCGAAGAGCTCAAGAGCCAGGCAGCGATAGCAGGCCTGATGCCTAACCTGAGCGTGGCGGTCATCGGACCGGTGGACTTCGCCAAGGACCTGGGGAAGAAGGGCACATCCAGCGACATCACCCTCTACGATGTGAAGAGGGGGGAGGACACGGTCAGCTTCATCGAGGCGACCATGTATCCGGAGCGCCTTGCACCGTTGTACTACACTTGCGCCATCGCTGACATGGCTCTGCTGGTGGTCGATCAGATAAACGCCCAGTTCGGCGAATCGCTCCTCATGCTGGACGTGCTACAGCGCCATCGTGGCCTGATACTTCTGCGCAACTTCCTCACCAAGGAGCAGCTGGCACCGATGATCAAGGGCACGGTGGCGGAGAACTATGCTTATGTTGATGGCGACCTCGTGAAACTGCGCGAATGGTTATTAGATGAAGCGGGAAAAGCGACCGCCCCAGCTCCGTCGTCGGCCGGTGGTTCCGTCCCCATCGACCATTGTTTCAATGTGAAGGGCGTCGGCACGGTCGTCCTGGGGTTGGTGGCGCGCGGGGAGATACGCAAGCACGATACGCTCAAAGCCCTACCTGGAAAGAAGGAGACTCTGGTGCGATCGGTCCAGAAGCACGAAGACGATTTCGAGATGGCCGTTAGCGGAGACAGAGTGGGATTGTCATTGAAGGGCGTGGACTCGGACGAACTCGACAGAGGGTTCGTGCTCACCAATCAATCGGACATGAGATGCGACCTCATGATAAAAGGAAAAGCGGAGCTGATACGCTTCTGGCCCACGCCGCTCAAAGAGGGCATGGTGGTCCATCTCGGACATTGGATGCAGTTCATACCCGCCCGGGTGGTCGGGGTCGAGAACGGAGCTGACTGGCGACGGCCGATGCTAGAACTCTCCCTGGAGAAGGAGGTCGTTCATCCTCCCGGCGCAAGGGGGGTGCTCATGCACATGGAAGGTGGAAAATTGAGGATCGTGGGCACGGTCGAGCTCGCATAGGACGAACTATTGGTGCGCTGGGCTCGCCTGGTTCAAGAGCCATGGAATAGGGAATCGTCCAACAGAAACAGACAAATGATTCAAGAGCTCATGCTACCTTGAACCGAACGGACCGGAGGTGATCATGTGGATTTCGAGAAGTACATCGTCGACCTGAACGCCAAATGCGCCTGCGGCTGCATGGACGGGAAGAGGATACACAAGATCTACCGCTTCCCTAACGGATACGGTGCATCGGTCGTAGCTAGTCCGAAGGCCAAGAGGATCGAGGTCGGTGGTTTTCGCCTGTTGGTCATCCATTTCGAGAGCGACCCGCCGGAGAACGCCTATTGCGTGGACAGGACCACGCCGGTCACGGACGACGTCCTGGAGTGCGGTTCTTGGCCAGAGGTCGAGAAAGGGCTGGAGCGGGTATTCCGGCTTTGACCAGGTAGCGGAGTCCCGCCTTTCTTGATCCAGGACGAAAAACGGAAATGAGTTGTCGAAGGGGTTCAAGGAGCGCTTATTCCTCCAAAGCGGCCTCCGCGCCGGAGATGACGGTGCGCAGGACCTGGAGGCGTGAGATGTGTTTGTCGTTCGAAGGGATAACGTTCCATCGAGCTTGCGCTGTGGAGGTGCGCACCAGCATTTCGTCCACCGCCTCCTCGTACTCTCTCCATTTCGAGCGGTTGCGCCAGTCCTCAGGAGTGATCTTCCATTCCTTGGTCGGATCCTGCTCTCGTTCGCGGAAGCGGCGAAGCTGCTCCTCTTGGTCCACCTCGAGCCAGAGCTTCACCAACGCCACATCGTCGTCCACCAGCATGCTTTCGAACTCGTTGACCTCCCGGTAGGCGCGGGACCATTCGGCGGCGCTGCAGAATCCCTCCACCCTCTCCACCAGCACCCTTCCGTACCAACTGCGGTCGAAGATGCTCATCTGCCCTTGGCTGGGCAACCCGTCGATGAAGCGGTGCAGATAGTGATGCGCCTTCTGCTCCTCCGTGGGGGCGAAGACCGGCACCACCCTATAGGCACGGGGGTTCAGTGCTTGAGCCAGTCTCTGGATGTCCCCTCCTTTTCCGGCTGCGTCCCAACCTTCGAAGAGGACCACGAGCGACCGCTTCTGCTTGAACAGCTGACACTGCACCTCCCCCATTTTCTTCTGCAGGTCATCGAGGACCTCCTTGTAATCCTCGTCGGACACAGACTGCTGAAGATCCATTTTTGTCCGAGGGCTATGCTTTCTCCAGTCTCTCTTATCCGCAGCATCGGGACCTTTCAAGTTGCCTTCAGGTCGCTTCTCGCTCAGGCCCTTTCGGACCGAGCTCACGAAGGTCCGCATCGACTTAATGGTCGCGTGGTGCCGGTCGTCTGCCTCGACCATCGTCCAAGGAGCAAAGCTATTGTCTGTCTCACGGAGAAGCTTCTCGAACCTGGCCAAGTGCTGTGAATAATGCCTACCGAGCTTGGATGTCGAATCTAGAGCCTCGCATCCTCCGTCTTTATCCTCTTTCACCCTTTCCTCGCTCATGTGCAGGAAGAGCTTGACGATGAGAGCGCCATCCTCCGCCAGCTGCCTCTCGAAGCTGGCGATCTCGGCGGCCGTCCGTCGCAATTCGGCTTCTCCCTCTCGCTCCTGCAGCGCCCGTCCATACCAGCTGCCGTCGAAGAGAGCGATCCTGCCTTTCTCCGGCGTCCGCAGATAGAAGCGATACCAGAAAGGCCGCTCCTTCTCCTCCTTCCCTGGTTCATCGATGAAATGGTAGTCGAAGCCTCGAGGGTCCAAGGCCACGACGAATCGATTAATGGTCCTAGCTACTTCTCTTGGTCCCCAACCTTCGAAGACCAGGATGATGGGCAGCCGCGCGTCGCGGGCCGCTCGTTGCACTTCGCCCAGCTGTAGTCTCAACGCCTCATGCTCCTTTCGATACTCCTCCTGTCCCATTTCCTTGGACAGATCCAGTTTCTCGAGCATTCCTAGCCTCTTTTCTCTTTGAGTCTCTCGGCCGCGGACTCGGTCTGCATTCTATTACCAGCGAAGCTGAGGCCCCAGAGCAGCACAGGATAGAAAACGAGCCTCTCCATGCCTCCAGGACCGAGCCCCAGGTCCGTATGCAAGGCCGTCAAGATCAGGGCCAGGACGCTCACGAATCCCAGGAGCATCGAGATCAGCGACAGTGGGTGTGTAAGGAGCCGGTAGGACCACAGGGCGGCCAGGGCGGAGAAGAAGAAGGCCAAGAAAGCGAACAAAACATGAGGAGCGCCAGTGTTCTCATTGCACACGCCCACGCCGATGCCTCCGACCCCGGCGATGATGATGAACACTGGAAAGAGCGCTTTGCCCATGCCTCTCAAATATAGGAGGCCGGCGGTCAATGAGAACAACCCGAAGGCGATGATGGAAAGGGTGAAGATGGTCCTCGATGGCTCAGGACCGACCCCCAGATCACTGATCATGTTCTTGGAGACGCTGTAGTCCGGAGAGAGGAACTCCGCCACCAATAGAAAAATGGCGAACTGCATCAACCCTAGGAGAAGGTACAAGTTGGGATCTCGGATATATCGCATGGACCGACATGCCCGGAAAAAGACAAATGACTTCCGATTGATTCTTGTCATCAAATCGCGTCTAAATTTCTTGCCTTCTTTCCGCACAAGGCCCGAATTGAAGGCTCATGAATTTCGAAACAATCAGATTGAAAGCATCGTAGTCCCATCTGGATAAGGAGCAAGCAAATGGGAAAAGGAGGCATGCATTGCAGCGCGTCAGGTTCGACGACATGACCGAGGCGGAATTCCAGGATTTCCGACGCCAGAGCATCGAACGATATGCCCAGGAGAACGTGAAGGCTGGATACTGGTACCTGGAGGATTCCCTTCAGAGATCGGAGGCCGAGAATACGAGGCTATTGCCAGAAGGGCTGAAGACGCCCGATCACCACGTCCTGGTGGTAAGGCATGAGAGTACTGGCGTTTCAGTAGGCTCGATCTGGCTCAAGGTGGACCGGTCCGGTCCCGTTCCTTCCGGCTTCATCTATGACGTTTTCGTGTACGAGGAATTCCGGAACAAGGGATACGGCAAGGCGATCATGTCAGCGATCGAGGTGAAGGCTAGAGAGCTCGGCCTGCGCACGCTCTATCTACACGTGTTCGCGCACAATCCCGTGGCCATGCGCCTCTATCAGGACTCAGGCTTCGAGGTGGGAAGCTTGAACATGAGGAAGCGCATCGGCTGAGGGGTAACTGCCTCATCAGCCCCGCCCAGAATGGAACTACCTTTTACAAGAGCGAAGAAGAGCACTTCTATCCGGCAGACCATCCGTGTCCCATGGATGCTTTGCTCTCAATGGGTCTTCTTGCCGGGTCCCTCACCACAGCCGGGTTCGTGCCCCAGATCATCAAGGGCTATCGTACAAGGAAGATGGATGATGTCTCCCTCATCATGCCAGTGGTCTTGGCCGCGGGGATGCTACTATGGCTTTTCTATGGGATCGGTCTTAATGACCTCCCCATCGTCCTCTGGAACGCGGTGGCATTGGCCCTCAACCTGGCCATTGTCGGACTGAAGCTCCGTTTTCGCGGAATTGCCGTTGGGGGTCCGCAATAGCCATCGGATCATCTTTCCTTGATGAATCCATCGTCAGGAGAAGGTAGGGGATATGTCTTGTTCAGTATCGGAATGCCCTGGTCTGCCCTCAGAAGGGCATTTTGAGGGTCGAGCCAGTGAGAGGAAGTGGGCCCAAGGAGATTTGGAGGGCCTTTCCTCACTGGATAAAACGAAAAGGGCCCTTTTTGTCGAATCCCTTGTCGGGAGGATACCGGAGAGATAAGCAAACCTTTTACCCTTTTTCTTGATAACAACCTATAAAAATGGGAAACTTCTACTAATAAGGGGACTTACATTTGTAGGTTCTCTATTCAAAATTCAGTTCCTCATTGGGAGGGGGAGGTGAATAAAGGTGCCAGTAGTAACAATAGATTTAATAAAGGGAAACATCAGCAAAGAGGCAAAATTGGAGATGATGAAGCGCGTTTCTGAGGTGATTGCAGAAATTGAAGCCCGCCCGAATCCTAAGGAGAACATGCTACCGTTTGTATATTGTATCATACGGGAGGTTGAGTGGGGGGACTTTGGTAACAATGGTGTGCCAATCACGCCAGAATTGCTCGGCGCAGTGAAACAGGGAATGGTCCATATAGCTATTAAGCAACACTGAATCTCTCATTCCCCTTTTTCCTTTTCTTAGACCGGAACCGAAACCCCCCTTTTAACCACCCCCTCAACCGGGCAATGTATCGGATCAAGTACCGGGATCAGTACCGCACCTTCAACCGAGACAATGATGAGAGGGGGGAGGTAACCTAACCTGAATAGACCCACATCGAGCCCGCAAGTGGGGGTGTATCCCATGGAAACCTCCACTTCTTCTTAATCCTCAGGCTGAGAGATGAGCTGAAACACGTTATCCTATCCTTAATAAAAGTGCCTCTTATCCGCATGGCCCATTGACTAAGGCTTCTTTCTTCCACTCCTACGGA
Organism: Methanomassiliicoccales archaeon; assembly: GCA_026394375.1. Taxonomy (NCBI): domain Archaea; kingdom Methanobacteriati; phylum Thermoplasmatota; class Thermoplasmata; order Methanomassiliicoccales; species Methanomassiliicoccales archaeon. The sequence goes on along the minus strand of JAPKYJ010000024.1, from coordinate 101,787 downwards.
ACAGTATGAATCCGCCAACGCCAGCAATGGCAATAACAGTGATAATGACTCCGATAGTCCCAATACCTAGGTTAGTGCTTCCGTTCTTCTGGTATATCCATGTGGTGTCAACACTTAGGCTGAAAGCCTTGGTGTAGTTGTACCAGAAGTCTCCCCGCTGGTATGTTGCTTTGACATAGATTGTGTTCTGTCCTGAGGATAACTGGGCGGGAGTCTCGGATCTCCAGTTAGGTCCTTGTTTCAAGGTTGAGAAGAAAGTGAAATTATCTTGACTATAGACGATCCATGAAGCATTCTCATCGCAGATACCAGTCAACTGAGGGGTGAGATCGTTGATCGTGCTTGCGGCCTTCGGTGACACCAGACCGATATTTGGAGTGAAGTCCAGACCGAACCCCGTCGTGACTGTGAATTGCTTGAAGTATGAATAGGAGAAATCGCCTCTGACATATGTCGCCATCGCATAGACTGTATTTTGTCCAGAAGTAAGATGGATCGATCCGGACCATGAGCTTCCTTGCTTCTGAGCATTGACGAACGTGATGTTGTCCTTGCTCAACGAGACTGATGTGGCGTTATCATCGCACGTTCCAGTGACCGTCGGACTTAGAACGTGAGTGATGCTGCCCGGGGCCGGTGAGACCAACTCAAGGCTTGGCTGAAAGTCCAGGCCAAAGCCAGCATTGATAGCAAATACCCTTGTATAATTGAATAAAAATTGTCCGCTTTGGTAACTCATTTTTACATATATGTCATTCATTCCAGGTTGCAGAGTGATTCCACCTATCCAGTTCGTCGATTGTTTTGTCGTGGAGGTGAACGTTACATTGTCCGTGCTGAGCCTTATGGTAGTAGCATAGGCATCGCATGTTCCAGATAAACCCGGATGCAATGAATGAACAGTACCACCTGGTACTGGAGATAAAAGGATGATCTGAGGGGTCGACCAATTTGCCCAATATGTTACGATGGCAGTATTCATTATATTGTGGTTTGTCCAAGAGAGCGAATAATTGCCTTGTATGTCCGCAACGAAGCCATAAGATTCTGATACATCGTAGGTGTGAGGATAATAATAATGGATCAAGCCGTTGGGTCCGTTCAATGAGAACTCCAGATAGTCGTCCGAATACCAATGATAGGTCACAACGGTACCGAGTGGAATTCCTGTGAGGTTCATATGGTGGGTTTCATCAACGTTGAACTCCGGTGAGATGCCAGAAGTAGAGCCTGCGCTTACGGAAGAAAATGTTGCTGGGACTGCGAATAATGCAAACGCGATCAGGAGCCCCAGGACAGCCGCTTGTCCTTTGCTCATTGTTCTCCCCATAATTTCTAGTTGCTTCAGGTGCTTAACCTTTGGGGTATGTCCAGTCCGATTGTTCCTGACCGTTTTGGTTGAAAGTCACCGTTCTTAAGGCCATCTCACCTGGCTCATCTGGAGGTTGTAGACGAAGGCTGAGCATACGAAAGTGATCAGGCCGAGGCGATGCAAAAGCTCGCCCAGTATAGAAAGTCCCTAATTGTACCCCAAAAGGTACAAAGTGAAATTAGCCAGAGGGAAGAGTGGGCCCAAGGAGATTTGGACTCCTGACCTCCCGGTTATCAGCCGGGCGCTCCAACCAGGCTAAGCTATGGGCCCCAGTGAAGCGGAGGAATACCTGAGTCCACTTAAAGGTTTTGTCAGCGTGTGGCTGAGGCTCGCCACGCTTATTACCAACCAGTTCAATGTCGCACGGGATAGGAATGACCGGCGGCTTGAAGAATCGGGGCAAGACGAGGGCGGACGTCGAGGAGCGCAGGAAGGCGGTGGAAGAGCATTCGGGCTGCAAGCTCGACTGCATCTCCTCCTATACGTTCGAACCCGAGCTGGCCGAGCGCAACATCGAGAACATGATCGGCACAGTTCAGGTGCCATTGGGCTTCGCCGGGCCGATAAGGGTGAACGGCGACCATGCCAAAGGCGAGTTCCTGGTGCCCATGGCCACCACCGAAGGCGCTCTGCTGGCGACCGTCAACCGGGGCTGCTCCGCGCTCACGGCGGCGGGCGGGGTGAACGTCATCATCATCAAGGACGAGATGACCCGCGCTCCGGTTTTCAGAGTGAGGGACATACGCCATAGCCGAGAGGTCGCTGCCTGGATCGACTCCCATTTCGAGGAGATCAAGCGAACGGCGGAATCGACCACCAAGCATGGCAAGCTCCTGTACGCCAAGCCATTCGCCGCTGGTCGTAGTCTATATGTCAGATTCGGCTACGATACTGGAGATGCCATGGGCATGAACATGGCCACCATAGCCACCGATCTTGCTTCGAGACTGATTGAAGAGGGCACGGGGGCCAAGCTCATCTCCGTCTCCGGCAACTTCTGCGTGGACAAAAAGCCCTCGGCGGTCAACTACATCCTTGGACGTGGAAAGTTGGTATTGGCCGATGCTCGACTGTCACGCCAGGTGGTCGAAGACAAGCTCAAGACCACCCCGGAGATGGTGGCCGAGGTGGCTTATCGCAAGGTCATGATGGGCAGCGCCATGTCCCTCGCCTACGGCTTCAACGCTCACGTGGCGAACATGCTGGCGGCAGTATACATCGCCACCGGGCAAGATCCGGCCCAGGTGGTCGAAGGGAGCATGGGCTTGACCAGCGCCGAGGTCGTGGACGGCGACCTGTACATCTCGGTCCGGCTTCCCTCCCTAGAAGTGGGAACGGTGGGAGGAGGAACGAAGCTGCCATGCCAGAGCGAAGCGCTCTCCATCATGAATTGCCTGGGAACCGGCAAAGCGAAGAAATTCGCGGAGATCGTGGCCGCCGTGGTCCTGGCAGGCGAGCTTTCCACGCTTGCCGCTCAAGCCACCGGTCAGCTGGCCAGTGCGCACCAGGCACTTGGCAGATAATATAAATACGCTCAAGGGGATGGCGTGAAACCATGCCAGTCATCACTTTCAACTACCGGGACCTGGTCTCCCTCCTAGGAAAGGAGGTGCCTCCGCAGGAGCTCATCGACACCATTCCCATGATGGGCGCGGACTTCCACCATTACGACGAGGTGGGGGAGGAGATGGGCATCGAGTTCTTCCCCGACCGGCCGGACCTTTTCTCGGTGGAAGGGGTGGCGCGCGCTCTGCGAACGTTCCTGGGCTTCGAACGAGGACTGAAGACCTACCCAGTGGAGAAGTCTGGCATCAGCATGCGCATCGATCCGTCCGTGCGAGAAGTGCGCCCGTTCGCCGTTGCGGGCGTGGTACGTGGCGTGACGATGAACGATTACCTAATCCGCTCCCTGATGGAGGTGCAGGAGAAGCTGCATCTGACCATGGGAAGGAAAAGGGAGAAGGTATCCATCGGCATCCACGACCTGGACAGGGTCACCCCGCCGTTCGTTTACAAGGCTGTGATCCCAGAATCCATCTCCTTCGTGCCTCTGGCCAAGGAGGAAAGGATGAATTTGCGGGAGATCCTGCAGAAGCACGAGAAAGGCATCGACTACGCCTTCATCCTGGAAGGGAAGGACAAGTACCCGATCATCCTGGACAAGAACAAGAACGTGCTCTCCTTCCCGCCCATCATCAACGGCACGCTCACGGCCGTGACCGAAAAGACGCAGAACTTCTTCATCGACGTGACTGGCACCGACCACAATGCCGTCTCGGGTGCCTTGAATATCGTGGCCACGATGTTGGCCGAGCGGGGAGGGATCATCCAGAGCGTCCGTTTGACGGGCATGACGCGCATCACCACGCCCAACCTGAAACCGGCGAAGTGGGACCTGGAACAGAGCTACTGCAATCAATGGCTGGGATTGAACCTCACCACCCAAGAGACGGCCGCCTGCCTGGAGCGCATGGGATACGCCGCCAAGCCATTGAAGAAGAAGCTGAAGGTGCAGGTCCCCGCCACTCGCACGGACATCCTGCATCCCGTGGACCTGGTCGAGGACGTGGCCAAGGGCTACGGCTACGCCAAGTTCGGCAGCAAGCGACCGGAGGTGCACTCCCTTGGCGCTGAGCGAAGGATAGAGCGCATCTCCGACCTGGTGCGCCAGATGATGGTCGGCTATGGCTACTACGAGGTCACCACCCTGACATTATCGAGCGAAAAAGAGCAGTTCGAGGGCATGCGCCTGCCCAGGGCGGAAGTGGTGGAAGTGCTCAACCCCATCAGCGAGGACCACACCTGCCTGAGGATCAACCTCATGCCTTCGCTGCTGGCGGTGCTGAGGAAGAGCAAGCACCGGGACCTGCCGCAGCGCATCTTCGAGGTGGGCGATGTTCTCGTAGGAACGGCCAGAAGGCGCAAGCTGGCCGCCGTGGCCATTCATTCCAAGGCCTCGTTCACGGAGATGAAATCCCTGCTGGAGGGCATCATGAGAGATATGGCGCTGGAGTTCTCTTTGGAACCTTGCAGCCTGCCGACGTACATCGAGGGGAGGGCAGCCCAGGTATACGTCCGCGGAGAACCGATCGGGCATTTCGGAGAACTGCATCCCGAGGTCATCGTCCGCGCGGAGCTTGGATACCCCATCGTGGGATTCGAGCTGGACCTGGAGAAGGCCCTGGAAGGGAAGCTGGAAAGGATCGTGTGAGCGCTTCTCTCTTATACCGAGAAGCACATCGTGCGCTCGAGCCGAGGTAGCTAAGCCCGGATCACGGCGCCGGCCTTGAGAGCCGGTGGTGCTCTGCACCACGGGAGTTCGAATCTCCCCCTCGGCGCCAGCATTTCCTTCGCTAGATTTATATGCGGTCGGCCCAATACTCATCTGCCTTAGCTGGCTGGGATGGGGTCGTCACGTGCAGGTACCGTTACCGTGGGGTCTATTGCGCGCATAGGTCCGTGGACGCGAAGCATTGCGTGGGCGAGGAATCTTGCTCGATGATCTCTCACGAGCCAGGTGAGCGCCGACACCACCATGACTGCGACCGGGAGCAGTGGTTCGGTCTATATTGTGCCAAGTACCAGCGCTTCTACTGCGCGGGAAAGGAGAACTGCACCACGGTGGAGGGATACATGCAGCACCTCACCAACTACAAGCAGTCGCAATGGAGGCCTTAGCATGGAATGCACCTACCTGGATTTGGAAGGCAAGTGCAAAGGCCCCTACAACGGATTCGGATGCATCAAGGAGATGTGCACGGCGGAGAAGACGACGGTATGCGAGTTCAACGAGCAAGGCTTCTACTGTCGCAAGTTCCGTCGCTTCGAATGCATCGGGATCGGCAACTGTGGGTCGTTCGAGGACTACATGCAGTTCGTCGATCGGAGACAGAAGGGCGCTCAGCCTTCGAAATAGAGCTCCTTTCTTATCCGGGGGACCATGGCGGCCACCACCGCCTGCTCGGTGAGTTCTGACCTCGGCAGAAGGCCGTGAGTGAGGTAGCCTATCGCCCCTACCCCTCGCCCAGTGCGTTCCTGGCCATAGAGGTTTTGGAACGCCTCGCCTATCGTGCTTCCATGGCGCAGGAGCGCGGCGACCTTTGGAGGATAGCAGAATCCCGACCCATGGCCGATCGTCACCCTATCCATCTTGTCGGCCACGGCGCAGAACTGCACGTCATACAGCTCTCCCTCATGCTCGAAAATGCCCGCTTCCACGCCTACTCCGTAGTCGTTCCGGCCTAGGCAGCGACGAGCTCTCTCCACCGCTCCTCTTTCGACCTCTTCCCCCCAGGGCTCAGCTGGAACGGAGGCAGAAACGCGCAACGGATACATCTTCACCTCGCCGTAGATGCGGCGCATGACGTTCTCCACCGCATGCACTTTGACGGGGTTCTCCGATCCAACGGCGATGCGCATCGGCCGCAGCATCCTCCCGTTCTCGTCCACCTCTCCCTCGAGGATGCGAGTGGAAGATATCGGCACGCAATCATCGGCCAGGACGTACTCCACCCGGAAGACGCGCAGAGGGGGCATTCCCAATGCCGTCCTTTCCTTTGCCAGCCGGTCAGCCTCTTTATATGTTTCGGGCGAGACCACCAAGCCCTGCAATGTGGGATCGGAGAGCAGCGTGCCTTGAGGTTCGTCTATCGGTTGCACGGTGAAAGGCTTGCCTTTTGTGGCAGCGTACTCCTGCACCGCCAGCATGCGCTTCTCCAGCGGTGATGACCTGGCCTTGTGCCGGGAGGTATAGGCATCGGACGTAAGCCCGATCGCCACCTCGTCGCCAACCTCGAAAGCCTTGTCCAGCAGCGCCCTATGCCCGCGGTGCAGGACATCGAACGTGCCGCCAACGCCCACTTTCATATAGATCATCTGAGCCCTATGAAGACTATCATGAGGATCAGGATCATGAAGCTGAAGACATAGAGCATGAGCAGCTGCCGTTTCTTCTTCTTCATCTGGGCGTCCGAGGTGCCCGTGCACTCAACGGAACAGAAGTTCTCCTTGCCGATGAAGGCCTTGCCACACTGGCGACAATGTTTGTGCTGCGGTATCTTCTCCGTCATCCGAGACGCCTAATCGCTTCAGGCCATAAAAGGCTTCTTTCTCCAGCATCGGAGCTTCGGACCTCCGCACGGTTTTTATCCTTGGAGCTGCCAATGCTTCTCTCAGGTGCTATAGCTATGGAGGTCAGGGAACTAGCCAAGGGCGTGCATTGGGTGGGAGCGAGGGATTGGGACCGGAGGCTTTTCGACGGTCTGATACCACTGCCCCACGGCACCACTTACAACTCCTATCTGGTGAAAGGGGAGAAGGCAATAGCGCTCATCGACACCGTCAACCCGGGCTTCGAGGAGCAGTTGAAGGCCAAGGTGGAGACCCTCACCCCTTTGGACAAGATCGACTACTTGATAATGAACCACGCCGAGCCGGACCACGCCAGCGCCATTCCTTTCATTCTGGAAAGGAGCCCTAGGGCCAAGCTGGTGCTGACGGAGAAGGGGGCGAAGCTGGCGACGGCCCTCTACCATCCCCCGGTCGACCGCGTCATGGTGGTCAAGGAGGGCGACCGCATCGACCTGGGTGGCAAGACATTGCGTTTCATCGATGCTCCGTTCCTGCACTGGCCGGAGACGATGTTCACCTACCTGGAAGAAGATAAGATTCTCTTCCCCTGCGACTTCTTCGGTGCGCACACCGCGGCCGGGGACGTGTCCCAAGAGATAGTAGACTACGACTGGCTGGCGAAGACGTATTTCGGTGAGATCATGATGCCCTTCGCCAAGAGCGGCCGCAACGCCATGGATAAGCTGGATAAGCTGGAGATCAAGCTCATCGCGCCCAGCCACGGACCGATGCATGACGATCCCGGACACATCATGGGGCTGTACCGCAACTGGACCAACGGACGGACGGTGCGCAAGGTGGTCGTGGCCTACGTCTCCATGTGGCGTTCCACTCAACAACTAGTGGAGGCTATGGTGCAGGCCATGCTGGACCAAGGCGTCGACGTCCGGGTCTTCAACTTGGCCGAGTCGGAGGTCGCTTCCCTCGCCGGAGAGCTGGTCGACGCCGAAGGCATCGTGCTCGGCGCCCCGACGGTGCTGGGAGGGTTGCATCCGCAGGGGCTCTATGCCGCAGCCTTGGTTAAGGCGTTCAAGCCTCCAGCGAAGTACGCCGCCGTTCTCTCATCCTTCGGCTGGGGTGGGGGGGCGGTGAAGCAAGCCCTCGATATCCTCGGTCCGACGAAGATCGAGCTGTTGGGTGCGGTAGAAGTGAACGGCAGGCCGATGGAAACGGACCTGCAGAAGGCCGCGGAGCTGGGCAAGCTCATGGCGTCCAAGGTCAAGGAGCGGCCTCTGACCTAGTCGCTCTTCGACAGCCAGCGTCTGTCCAGTTCGTTGTTGACAGTGCTGATGCAGTGATCGGCGTGGTAGGAGGCCGGACCGAGGGAGATGATCTTCGGTTCGTACTTGAGCAGCATGCCCTCCTCCTCCAGCGTCAGGTCCTGGTCGTCGCCTAGGACGAAGGTCACGTCCTGCTCGAACTGGAACTCCCGTACATCGGTCCCGTCCTCGCGCAGGTACACGATCTGCTCGCCTTTCGGGACGAGGGAGAGCACGTCGCGATAAGAGCGGTTGGAGACGTAGATGCCCGGAGACGATCGCTCCTCCGCGGCCACCTTCTGCAGCAAAGCGTTCCGGACCAAGGCGGCCGTGCTGCGCTCGTCCGGGTTCAGATACTTCAGCTCCGATCCGACCAAGCGAACGGTCTTGGGAGGATGCGGCGGTCCCTGCAATATCAGATGGATCTCCGTATCTCGGCGGATGTTGTGGGAAAGGAAGAAAGCGGAATTGATGCAGCGGAGCAGGACATCCAAGCGCCCCGTTCCCCCGGCGAGGTCGTCTAGTTTGAAGTCGCCCGACGTCACCGCCCGATGTCCTATGACCACGAAGCGCCTCATGGCTTCAGCCCCATCTCCCCAGACTCGAACTGCTTCATCAGCTGCCGGCGGAGCTTGCGGTTGCCCATGAGCCCCTTGACCGCCTTCTTGCTGTCATTGTATTGGTGCAGAAGGGAGCGGACTTCCTTAGGGTCCACCCCTGCCCCCTTGGCTATGCGAAGAACGCGGGAGGACTTGATGAGGCGGGGGTTCTCCATCTCCTCGTCGGTCATGGAGTCCATGATGATGCGGTAGGTGCCGAGGCGCTTCTGCGACTCCTCGATGTCGATCTTGTCAGACATGCCCGGCATGCCGGGCAGCATGGAGAGCAGCTTCTTCAGCGGTCCCATGTTGGTGAGCATCTCCATCTGCTCGTACATCTCCTTGAGGGTGAAGCGCCCGGACATGATCTTCTTGGTCGTCTCCAAGGCTTCCTCCTCGGTCATCTGTTCCTTGGCCTTCTCCAGCAAGGTCTGGATGTCGCCCATTCCTAACAACCGAGATATGAAGCGCTCAGGATTGAAAGGGTCCAGGTCCTCCAAGTGCTCCCCGACCCCGATGAAAACGATGGGCGCCTTCGTCCGGGCGACCGCGCTCAAAGCCCCACCGCCCTTGGCCGTGCCGTCGAGCTTGGTGAGTATCACGCTCGTCACCCCGATCGCATCGTGGAACGCCTGGGCCTGCGGACCGGCCTGCTGACCGGTCGAAGCATCGAGCACCAATATGCGCTCGTTCGGTTTGGCGATCTCCGCCACCTTCTTGACCTCATCGATAAGGTCTTTCTCTAGCGCGTGCCGTCCCGAAGTATCGATTATGATGACGTCGCTGCCTTCGAAGTGCCTTATGCCCTCCGTCACTATCCGGGCAGCGTCCTTCTCCTCTTGGTTCCCGAAGACCGGCACCCCGATCTGCTCCCCGATCTGCCTCAGCTGCTCATAGGCCGCCGGCCGGTGCACGTCCGCGGCCACCAGGCCGACCTTCAATCCCTTCTTATGGAAGTATCGGGCCAACTTGCCGGAGGTGGTCGTCTTGCCTTGGCCGTAGAGACCGACCATCATGATGGTCTGTTTGGAGAGGGGCAGAGCCTTTTTCTCGCCCAACACCTTCACCAGCTCCTCGTAGATGATCCGCACCACGTGCTCCCTGGCCGCCATGCCCGCCGGTGGCTTTTCCGTCAACGCGCGGCGCTCGACCTCCTTGGTCATTTCGAGCACGAGCTTCACGTTCACATCGGCCTGCAGCAGCGCCCTCTGGATATCCTTGGTGACCTCCTTCACCAGCTTCTCGTCCACGCTGCTGGCGTTGGCGACCTTCTTCAGCGCGTCCCGCAGAGATCGCCCCAGGCCTTCAAGCACCACTATCGTTCACCTGCCACGGCAACCACAACGACAATAGATAACCTTTGTTCCTAATGAATAAGAAAAAAGGGGTGGGAAGGGCTAGCCTGATCAGAAGGGATGGGATGCACTCTGAAAACTAGCCCAGACCTTCCCGAGCCAATTATCTATATTGAGCTATTTAAAGATTGCCGAAAAAAGAGCTTAAAGAATGAAAACAAATGCTGGCCAATAGGCAACATTTGTTCAAATCAGGATACGGAAAGGGTTTGGGTAATGGGTTTCGTCTATAGGTAGCCAGACCTCTGCAATGACATGAGGTCATCGGTGCTGAGCTTCTCTCCCTTCTTGAACTTGTCGAAGATGTCCTCAGCCTCCTTCATGGCCTGCGTCTCTTCCTTCCTCTTCCGTGCCTTGCGCGCCTTCTGCTTAAGACCGGTGAGGATTTTGTCGAAATCATGCACTTGGCGGATGCTGTCGATGTGCCTCTTGTGCTCATCGTCCGCTTTGAGCTTGGTCTCGATGAACTTCTCCTGAGCCTCGTCCGCCTCCTTCCTCATGGCGTCCGCCTGCTCGTAGAGCTTGATCATCTCATCATGCTCCGTCTGCGCCTTCTCAGCGAGCTCGCCCACCGCTCGGTGGTTCGACTCGGCTTTCTCTTTGGCCTCGCGGAGCTCCTTGATGACGGAGCGGATCGAGTCATTCGCTTCTAGCTGCTTCTCCCGCTCCTTTATCAGCTTGTCAAGGTCCTGCATCTCCTCGATCAGTTCCCTTTCCTTCTCCACCGTCAGGGTGGAAGTCATCTGTCGGAACTCAAGCGCCTTCAGGTCCTTCTTCATCTTAGAAACAGGGGGGCCTTCCCGCGGCAGCTGAGTCTTCTTGAGCTCTCCCACCTTGTCGTTAAGCTCGTTGACCTTCTTGTTCCAAACGTCGCGCTCGGCTTTGACCTGGCGCACATGCACGTTCAAGGAGTCTCGGGTCTCGCGCTTCTTCGCGGCCTCTTCCACCAATGAACGCACTTTGGCGTTCAGCTCGTCCCGCTTCTGTACCCACTGCTTCGTCTGCTCGTTCAATTCATCACGAAGTCGTCTGTGCTTCTCCGCCTCGTTGTTGTTGAATTGTCGTTTTTGGTCTAGTTCCTCCAACAATTCCGTCATAAGTTCACGCTCAATCGCCTATAAGACACCAGTAAAGCAGCAACCACATAATGACCTCCGTTTATAACCCTTTCGGGTGGATGCGGTGGGAAGCCGTTCAAGCCAGGTGCTCGCCGAACGGCTCAGTCCTTGCTCCCTCGATCATCCTCATTCCCTTTCCCACTGTTCTCCAACGGGATGTCATGCCAGTCGGTGCCATACTGGTCCGCGCCCCCGGTCTTGAGCTCGAACTTGACCTTCAGACGGCCGTTCTCGAAGAAGACGTAGGCCGATTTGAGCATTGAAATGTAGTAGGAAACGCGCTTGCCCTGGCGGGAGAGCCTCCGTTCCGTACAGGTTAGCAGCCCTTCCTTCTCCAGGTCCCGAATGCGCCGGTAGCAGGCGGCGATGGGTATGCCGAACGAGTCCGCGATCTCCTGAGCGCACTTGGGGATGCGGATGGTGGCCACCAGGATCTTGACCGAATACTCGTCCGTGAGCAGCTGCGATGTTCGCAATAGGTCGACCCTGGTAATCACCCCCTCCGCCCCTCGTCAGGGTTCGGAGCTCCTCTGCGTCCAGAATCATCGTCCGCAATACTTAACCTCTAGCAATGGCCACCTGGATACATGATGACCGAGAATCCTCCTCACTCCGGTCGCAACGGGTCCAAACTGACCGAGAACTCGCCGTTCCTGAACGACAGCTCGAGGGAGCGAACGGCGCAGGAATAGTACTTCACCTTCTTCCCCCGGTAGGATTCGTCCTGCCGCACGCATCGGACCAGGCCGAGCCTCTCCATCAGCGCCACTCGACGGTACGCCACGGCGATGGGGATGTCGCACAAACGGCTCAGCTGTTGGATGGACCTCGGGCTTTTATACGTGGCCGACAAAATGCGCCCGGCGTAGTCATCCGCCAAGAGCTTGGCCGCAGTCCGCCGAGCTTGCTCCCCAGGCATGTTCCCTTCTAGGAGGTGGACTGATAAAGCATTTCTCGCCGGACTATCAAAACTGATACTTGACCCAGGTCCTGATCATACCATGGCTACGAGGTCCGGTGCGATCTTGCCCGTGCTCCGCTCGAAGTCCAGGTAGTAGTACTGCGTATAAGGCTTGATCCCGCACAGAACCACCGTCCCGGCCAGGCTCTCCAACCGGATGTGAAGCTGCGCCTGGTGCGCCAGCTGCTTGAGCGCTCCTGAGGAGGATGTTGCTTCGATCACGACCACATGACCGTTGCGCTTCATCGCCTCCACGTGCACCAGGACATCCGTCAGCGCATCCATCCCGTATGTCGCCTGCAGGGAGTCGAATCCGAGCAAGGATAGATAGGGCTCTTGCGCTGAGGAAAGCGCGTATCGCACGGTGTTGAAGCGGAGGTCCTGGGTGGCATCGCTCCCCTCCACCATGGAAACGAAATCGTAGCGGCTCTCCAGGTCAGCCTCCGCGTCCAAGATTCGTAGCCCACTGGAGAGTGCCTCCTTCCCGGCCAACTTCCGCATCTGTTTCTCCAGGACGGCGTAGTTGATGGCAAAAAGCGGGAACCAGACCACTCCCCGCCGCTTGCTCAGTTGATCGGCGATGAGAACGTGCTCCATGGCCTTCAAGAACTCCTGCGAGACGTCCTCGCCCACTTCCAGCAGGACCACTCCGCCTCGAGGCAAGCCTCCAAGGACGCCATCCATGCTGATGTTGCCGGTGGAGATGCTCTCCTCGTTCGGATCCTTGACCGGGAGATGCTTCTCCAGGTCCTCCGGGATCCGCAGCTGCAAGCTCTCTAGCACCCTCAATCTTCCATCAAGCAGTGTGAAAGGATACTTCCAACGGTCCACCCGTAGGCCGCGCAGCTTCTCCAGTACCAGCTCCCGGATGCGCCTGCCGCCCCTCTGTTCATTGTAAAGTCGCACCAAGCCATCGCCCAGATAGTCGAAGAGGCTCTTCTCCGACGTCTCCATGACGTAGGCGATGTTCGTGCCCGATTGCTCGACCAGGTCCTTCTGCAAGGTATTCATTATGCGCTGCCGTTCGATGCCATAATGCTCAGCCAGCGCGTCGATGCTATCCACTACTAGGAACGTCCTCTTGGGCAGGTTAGCCTCGACCAGGTCGTAGGCAAGCTCCAGCTCCGGCAGGATCGCTCCCACGTCGAAAACGATGGATTCCTCGCTCACCTCGGCGGAGAATGTGGCTACTTCCTCTCTGCCTATCTCCCCGCTCTCGATCTGGCCCTCTAGCTTGAGCAGCTCCGTGCGTGTGACCGTCTTGCTGCCCTCTGGTCCGGATAGCACTTTGAGCAGATCCTTGGCCACCCGTAGCTTGCCCTCGTCTTGTATCGTCTGAGCGTCCCTAGGGAACGTCTTCTTGGTCCGGGTGAGGAACGCCCGTCCCATACGCAGCACGTTGTTGCGCCGGGACTTCTCCTCCAGCCAGGGGAATTGACGGTATAGCGCTTCATCCGAGACTCGCATGGACATGTAGTAGTCCGGCATCTCCTCTGCTAGCTCCTCTATGAGCTGGAGCGCCAAGGTGGTCTTTCCCGTGCCGGCGTCTCCCTTGATGAGAAGGGAGTGCCCGCCAGGCGAACGGAAGAAGTTTAGCAGTTCGACTGGTGTCCTCCCTCTATAATCATCAACCATCTGCTTACCTTGGCAGAATATGACGCCGCACTGTTCTTAATCCTTTCTCGTTCATTATCATCCGTTGGCCTTGTCGCAAAGGTGCTGGCGCCCTCTTCGAGGGGAAAGAGGATAGACTTAAGGCGAGAGAGCCTGATTCGTTTGGCAGTGAACCTATGGTCGTCTGTCCCCTGGACTTCCGCTATGGTCGAGAAGAGATGAAGGCCATCCTGAGCGAGGAGAGCCGCCTGCGCGCCCAACTGAAGGTGGAGGGAGCTCTGGCGCTCGCTCTTGCGAAGGTAGGGGATATCCCTCTGAAAGATGCCAAGGCCATCGCCAAGGTCTGCCACTCCAAACTGGTGACGCTGGAACGAGTGAAGAGGATCGAGGCGGACACCAAGCACGACGTCATGGCCATGGTCCAAGCCATCACGGAGAAGAGCGGCCCAGCAGGACGATATGTTCATCTGGGCGCCACCTCCAACGACATAGTGGACACGGCCATGGCCCTGGAGATCAAAAGAGCGATGGCGTTGATCGAGAGGGATCTGACCCAGTTCACGTTCACCCTCGCCTCTCTGGCGGAGAGGCACAAGAACACGATCATGGTGGCCCGCACCCACGGCCAATTCGCCATCCCCACGACCTTCGGCTTCAAGATCGCCGGCTATGTGGCGGAGATGCTGCGTTTCCAGGAGCGTCTGAAGGAGGTCAGGAAGCGGGCGTGCGTGGGCAAGATGTCCGGAGCAGTGGGCACCGGGGCCGCCCTTGGCCGGAACTTCCTCAAGGTGCAGGACGATGTCATGAAGCAGCTCGGCCTGGGCGTGGAGGAGGTGGCCACCCAGATCGTGTGCCGCGATCGTTATGCAGAACTGGCATGCCTGCTTGCGCTCATCGCTTCAGCCTGCGAAAGATACGCCACCGAGGTCCGCAACCTGCAACGCTCGGAGATCAACGAGGTGGCCGAGGGTTTCGACAGAGAGAAGCAGGTGGGCAGCTCGACCATGGCGCAGAAGCGCAACCCCATGCTCTCGGAGAACGTCTGCGGCTTGGCTAGGATCGCTAGAGGATTCGCCATTCCGGCTATCGAGGATATGAACCTGTGGCACGAGCGCGATCTCACGAACTCGAGCGCAGAGCGTTTCATCCTGCCTCATTTGTTCGTGCTCACGGACGACATCCTGATCAAGATGGACGAGGTCTTCTCCGGCCTGGAAGTGCACGAAGGAAAGATGAGGGAGAACATCGAGAGCGCCAACGGCCTGATCATGGCCGAGGCGGTGATGATCGCCATGGTGGGTAAGGGCCTCGGAAGGCAGGATGCTCATGCCATCGTGCGCAAAGCCTCTCTGAAAGCGGAGATGGAGGGCGCTCATCTGATGGACGTGCTCCTAGTGGACAAGAAGGTGGCCAAGCTTTTCATGCGCGCGGAATTGGAGGAGGTCATGGACCCTGCATCTTACCTCGGCAAGGCGCCGGAGATGACCATGAAAGTGGTGAGGCGGGTCCGCTCCTCATTGAAGACAAAGTAAGAATGGCTCTCCATAGGGTTCACTGGAGTCACGGCAAGAGCCAGGGCCAATCGGACAAAAGGTTATATCCCGCTCGTTCATTCCCCACGCCAACGGGCAAGTAGATCAGCGGAAGATCGCCGCCTTCGCAAGGCGGAAGCCGGGGGTTCGAATCCCCCCTTGTCCACCATTTTCCTGGCTCACGCCAAGACTGCCCGACCGCGTTCTCGAGATCTTCAACGGCAAAGCAAAAGGATGGGGGTGATAGACCCCCCTCCCTTTGTTAGAAACCAGCTATGTTGGCGTGAAGCGGGGAAATCATGCGTTAAAAGGATATCCTTTTTAGGCCACATCCATTCTATATCACGATGCCTATGGCAGAAAAACCCCAGGAGAAACAGCAAGAACCGGCTGAGGACGTCATCCAGCTAATTGTGAAAGGTGTCATCAAGGATGCTGTTGAGGTATTGGTGGAGCAGAAGAACGACCCATGGATTGTCGCCAATCTAAGCGACGGAACCGAGGTCAGGATGCGGATTACGCTCATGAGGGCGTACCGAATCCTCAATGAGAACAACCCCATGTCCGGCGAACCGGCTTACCACTTTGAGCCGAATGTCCAGTTCAGCATAAGGTCGCCTGCGAGGTTGAGGAAACTTCCCCAGCTGAAAAAGCCCGATAACAGGGAGATCACGTAGACGACCCAGTCGTCCGTGTCGAGGTCGATGAGTTCATCGTTCTATCGTTCGAGCTCACGCGCTCGAACGTGCACGACAGCCAGATGTTCAGGCAGGTGTGGAGCGGTCTGCCCTCGAACGTGCAAGTGAAGCGGAGTCTGGCCGACTCCGCTTATCACGGGGAGGACTGCCTGCTGGCAGCTCGCCAGCATGGAGCTACGCCGCTCCATGGCATCAGGAAGAACGCTCGTGACTTTGAACGGCCGAAGAACTTCTATCAAAAGCTGGTCAACTTCGCGCATCACTGGCCGAACCGTTTCGCTTCGCTGTACGCGAAGCGCGCACATGCCGAGACGGTCTTCAGCATGATTGGAGCGCTGCTCGGATATCCTCTTCGATGTCGGTCGGAAAACGGTCGAAGAAATGAGGTTCGGGTCAAGCTCGCTCTCTTCAATCTAATTCAGCTGACCATGCGAAAGGAATTCTGGTCCTGAGACTTTTGCAACAGGGCCTACGAACTATATCAACTGACAAATGATGAGATAAAGATCGTAGAGGAAGAAATGCCAACGACTGTCAAATAAAGGTGAATTAATGTTGGCTCTGACGCTAAACTACTTATTCCATCGGATATGATGGTTAGCCAGTCGTTTCATTCTTATTACTCATAGGAAGGATTACTGGGGTTTAGCGTCAAAGCCTTCGTTACGGATTACTGGGGTTTAGCGTCAAAGCCTTCGTTACTTTCATTTCGTTTTTCACTTCCTCTTCCACCGGCTCACTTCCTCTTTCTTCACTTCCGGTTTCTTCACTTCCTCTTTCTTCACTTCCGCTGTCATTTCGTTTTTCACCCCCTTTTGTCTATAGTGTCATCGCTGATGACCGTCAGAAACTATCCCGTTCTCTCCCCCGCTCTCCCGCGCCTTCCGGAACGACCACGCTCCGAGCAGGATCAGCAGAACCCCTCCGGCGATGAGAGCAACGCCTGGCAACAGGGCGGAGCTGCCGCCGACGGCGACGAAGGCCCCGGCCAGGAACAGGCCACTGCCAATCATCATCAGCCATTCAATCCAGGTCCACACAGCCTGTCACCATCAAAGAAAGAACGGAAGAGGTTTGGCCTCCGGTCCTTTCGACTCCGTCAGCTCTCAGCGCACGCCCTCTAGGTCTGAGCAAGCGTGTAGGCAACAGTGACATGGTAGACGAAGCCAGCGCTGGCCGCAATGCTCTCCGTCGCCTTCGGCGTGACGGTGACCGTACCCCATCCGCAGTTAAGGCATTTCTTGCATCGCAACATTGATTTGTGACAGGCCGGACAGAAGATGTATTTTAACTGTATCGATTCTAGTGTCAAGTCATACCGCCGCCGCCGCTCCTCGGACTTCAATGAGTCACCGATTCTCTTAACAGCCATTTACTCACTTGTCCTTTTCGAACTCAGGCCCTACGCGCTACGCGCGAGACCGACAAGACCTTCCAGGATACCTTCTAGAGACCTTCTACAAGACCCTCTAGAAGACCTTCTAGGTGGCCTCGGCGGGCCTGCCTAAGCGATCGCAGGCCCGCCCTGCGAGAGGATAGCTTGCGGGCCGGCGCGCTTTCTCCCATCAGCCGCCCCCGTCGTCCTCAAGCCACTCAGCGAGCAGCTTCTGAACGAACACCCTGGTCCGTCCGTTGATGTACCACTCGACCTCGACCCGCCAGACCAGATGCTCGCCACGGTCGTCGGTCAGGTCTGGCTCGCCCCCGCCGGCCAAGGCGCCATACTCATGCATTTCCTTCTTGCAGGTGCCGCAGGGCACTGGCTCCTGCCACTTCTCCAACACCTTCCGACCCCCTTGCAGTTCGCCATGGTACCGACGAACTGGTAAGCGGTGCCGACCTGCTCGCCGTCGGCACCCACGAACAGGGCGGCGTGGGTGAGCTGGTACTTGGC
Organism: Methanomassiliicoccales archaeon; assembly: GCA_026394375.1. Taxonomy (NCBI): domain Archaea; kingdom Methanobacteriati; phylum Thermoplasmatota; class Thermoplasmata; order Methanomassiliicoccales; species Methanomassiliicoccales archaeon. The sequence goes on along the minus strand of JAPKYJ010000024.1, from coordinate 84,255 downwards.
GGTGCCGAAGATGTCCCGTTCGCCGTCATCCTCGATTCGTTTGTAGACCCAGCCGGTCTCGGCGTAGACCAGAGCGGAGTTCTCGAAGAACCCGTAGCCGATGAAGTGGATGTGCGGCCCCCACACCCACTTATGCCGCCGGCGGCACCACCTGGTATCGCAATTGGTGTCGTCCAGATGCTTGCGGCGTTCATCATGGAGGATGGCTGCACCGCCATAGACGCGGTCCTTGGCGTATCCGCGGAGGAGACGGTAGAGCTCCTCGCGTAGGCCGCGGCCACCATCCATGGCCAGCTTTTCCACAGGCCAGTCCTCCTGGGGCGGCGAGAAAACAATGTGCTTCGGCTTGCCCAGGCGGACGCCATTCCGCCCGTAGGCGTTGCGCAACCCTTTCAGGCGTTCCTCGATGCGATGGGCCGACCTGCCGGACGCGTCCTGGTAGCAGGTCGGGCATTGGAGACGATGGCAGACCTGGTGGACCAGGTGCTTTTCGTGCCGGTCGGGGCAGGCGATTACGAAGCGGACATCGCCACATTTCAGCTTCGTTTGTCATGTTCTCCCCTAGATTACGACAGTTCACGGTCCTTCTCAAGTCTAGTTCTCACTACTAGACATGGGTTGTAATGCTGGATGATCAGCTCTAGTACCTCTAGTATTCTGATGCTAGACATCGAATGAAGAGTGCCAGATGGATCAAGAAGTATGAAGTCTAGTGAATAAAGAAGAAGTAAAGGGTTTTCCGTCCTTAGACTCGAATTTCCATTTTGATTCCCTTCAGGAAATGAACATCTGGCTCGGAGGATATTCGAATCCCCCCTTGTCCATTTTTCTCGTCATCGAGCCAATTAGGACTCTGAGCCCCGAACCTCACCGCATCCCGATTGGTCTGTGATAAGGAAAGGAAGGGAAATGGTTTCAACCGAGGAGCTTGATCGCTTCTTTTCTCGGAATGGCAACAAGAGTCTCGGTCGCGACGGTGCCCGCCAATGCAAGTCCCACTTTCAGCATTGCTTTCTCATCAGGGGCTTCGATAATCGCGACATCGTCGTACCTTCCAAGCGTCCAATAATGGCTGAGGACCTTGATGCCCTCCTTCGACAGTTTTTCCTTTAATTTGTCCGTATTGGCGATCATTTGTTTGGAGGGTTTCTCCTTGTTCTTAACCAACATTATGAAAATCAGGTATTCACCCCCAAGACTATCTTGGGCTGTGGTGATTGAAATACTTTATGATATAAACATATCGGTAACCGATTCTCGCAGCAAGAGGCAGAGTATGAACGTGGACAAGTTGAAGGCGGAGCAACCTTAACATCCCCGACCACGTCTAATCATTGCTAAGATGCCCCCTCGTAAGTGGGACGAGGAAAAGGTAAAGGCTGCCATATTGCAGAGTAAGGCAGAAGGCAAGAACGTGGTGCAATTGTTCTTCTTCATGACAGGCCATAGAAGAAGCCATATTGCCTCGAAGTGATGCCCTCCCCCTTGTCACCTGGCCACCCTTGCATAGAGTTTACCTCCAATCCAAATGAGCACCGCGGCGATCACGAATAGAAGCGCAAGGTCGAACAGCACGCCGTACTCGCTAACGCCTCCGACTATCATCAGTCCGCGCATGGCATCGACCTGGTAGGTTAGTGGGTTGCCATGGGCGATGACCCTGAGCCAATCCGGCATCAGCGAGATGGGGTAGATGGCATTGCTTGCCAGGAATAGGGGCATGGTGATCATCTGACCGATACCCATGAATCTCTCCCGGGTTTTGACCAGGCACGCGATGATGAGCGATAGGGTGGAGAAAATCGCTGCGCCTAGCAGGATGAGGGCAATCACCACAAGGATCGAAAGTGGATCGAGGTTCACCTTCACCCCTATGCCAATGGCCAGAAGATAGATGATAACCCCCTGGGCCAGCCCCCTTACTCCGGCGGAAAGCGCCTTGCCGGTGACGAGGGCGGTCCTGGGTGTAGGACTGGTGAGGAACTTCTGCACAATTCCGAGGTCGCGCTCCCATATGATCGACAGCCCATAGAAAATGGAGATGAAGAGAACGCTTTGCGCCAAGACGCCTGGTGTCATAAAATCAATGTAGGGCAGGTTGCCAGTCGGAATGATCCGAGCTTGGGTGAAGACCGTGCCGAAGACCAGGAGCCAGAGGACTGGCTGTACCGCCCTGGTCAGAAGTTCCGTAGGATCATGAGCCAGCTTCCTGATCTCCAGCTCAGCGATCACCCCGGATTTGGTGAAGAACCTGATTGCCGTCTCCAGTGGGGTCCGCGGAGCCACTCGATCACCCCAGTCTCCTGGCGGTTTTGCGTTCGGCCTCGATCTGCCGCAGGTTGCCCGACTCTTCGATCATGTCACCGGTGAAATGGATGAAAACCTCATCCAGATCCTTTTCTCCCGTGGATGCAATCAATTCATCGGGCGTGCCTATTGCCACCAGCTTCCCTCTGTGCATGATGCCTACGCGGTCGCACAGGCTCTGCGCCTCCTCCATGATATGCGTGGTGAGCACGATGGTGGCGTTGCTCTCCCTTCTCAGCTCCCTAACCAGTTCCCATACGGTCCTTCTTGCCAATGGGTCGAGCCCCACCGTCGGCTCGTCCATGAACATCACCTTCGGCTTGTGGAGAGCGGATTGAGCGATCTCCAACCTGCGAACCATTCCACCCGAGTATTGGCGGACCAACTTGTCCGCTGCATCGGTCAACCCCATTATCTGGAGAGCATGCCGCACGCGTTCCTGGCGCTCCGCCTTCGGAACATCGTAAAGCTTCGCGAAAATGAGCAGGTTCTCGTACCCGGTTATTGAACCTTCGGCAGATAGAAGTTGGGGGACATAGCCGATGATGGCTTGCACCTCCTCTGGCCTCTTCACAACATCGAACCCCGCCACAATGGCTCGTCCAGAGGTCGGAATCAGCAAGGTAGTGAGCATCTTTATGGTGGTGGTCTTCCCTGCTCCGTTCGGACCAAGTAGTCCAAATATCTCCCCTTCTTCGACCGTGAGACTGAGGCTATCGACAGCCACGAACTTGCCGAATTTCTTCGTCAGTGCCTTGGCTTCGATTACAGCCATGTCTCAATCGCCTATCCTCGGGGTCGGAGGAAGAATATCTATCTCCTTATTACTAGTTCGACCCTTTCTCCTCATCGATTCCTCCCCTTTTATGGTATGTTCGCTCATGGGCCTCCAATAGTTACGACACCTGGCCATTCAACGCGAGAAATGCCTGACAGCTAAGCTCATTGCCAAAGTCATCATGCTCTCTACGTTCATGTGTCCGCGCCCCTCCAAATGTATGGTTACTGAATTGAGTGTGGGAATTGGCTCCGAAAACATAATGACATCGTCTACATCGATCGGAAACACAAATCCCATCAACCTCACCTTCCGGGAATCATAGTGCAGTGGACCATTGGCTGCGCTAAAAGAGGCGGGCTCGATGGGGTTCGAACCCTCCAAGAGAAAAGGTCTCACCTCCCTATCTCGAATAATTGTCTTGAGCCCCTTCAATAAATGAAGGTCTGGATGAGGTGACGATCGAATCTCCCCTTGTCCACTCTTAGTTCCACAATCATGTCGACTACGCTTTGCCAAACCCAATCCTCAAAAGCGATATCCTACGGAATTCAGTTAACGAAAGATGGCGGTTGCTCATATACCGGGAAAATGCATATCGCCATGCAGAGACGGAGCGCGAGTGAAGATGAAGTGTCAGAAGATGGCCGTTTGCCTGCTGGGCAAGACCGCGGATTACATAGGCTGTCGTACGCCGGACTGTCCCCCGACGATTGGTCATAATAAGAATATAGACATTTTTAGAGCGAAAGTTGATGAGGAGAAGAAATAGGCCAGGGATACGAAAGGTGCAGGGCCGCCAAATCAACCCGTAGAAAGAGACTGAATGAGCACGCCTCAAAATGATGCTCTTCTCAGTTTATGATGCAATAGGGCTTAGAACGGACATCCGATGGTCCTAGCAAGTTGAGTGCAGAATGGCCACGAACCTGCGCTTCTCCATATCCATCAGCTCGATGGCTCTAGGGGTCGTAACCGCCTGCACTTCATACCTCGCCAGTATCTCCTTCGCCCTAGGAGTAATGGTCATCATACCTTTGTACCCGCCACCGACGATCACAACTTCCGGATCCTCCGCCGCGAGGAAATCCAGTTCAAGCTCCGACAGCGGGATGTGGAAGTACTCCCCCAAGTAGGGTTTCGAAACTTCCACGTTCCTGGAGGTGACGGAGCCATCGACGTGGACGACAACATCCTTCTCGTGGCGCTTGCCTTCTACCTCCAGCCATCCCCAGCTGCATGAGAACTTCTGCATTTGCACCGTCAACCATGCTAGGGCATCTCCCACCAAGAATACCTTTCGCTCCACGTGCCATGCCAGAGCGAGGCATTGCCAAGCGATATAAGCCCCCGGTGCTCATCATTCTCCGAAGAGGGGGAGAATGGCCAAGCAAGGGAGGCGGATACTGCTCACCGGCGCCACGGGTCAGATCGGTTCGGAGCTCGTTCTGGAGATGAGGAAACGATACGGTGGAGAGAATGTCATAGCCGTTGTGCACACCCGCCAACCGAGCAAAGAGGTCATGGAATCGGGGCCGGTGGTGAAGGCGGATCTGGCCAGTGAACAGGCGATCTACGACCTAGTGAGAGAGATGAAGATCACTGAGATATGGCATCTCGCTGCCATCCTTTCAGTCACTGGAGAGGAAGATCCTCAGGCCGCCTGGAAAGTGAACATGAGCTCCCTCTGCAACGTCCTAGAGGTGGCGCGCAAGCTCAAGCTGGAGAAGGTATTCTGGCCCTCTTCCATCGCCGTCTTCGGACCGACCTCGCCTCGCATCGAAACGCCTCAAGATACCGTGCTTGTGCCGACCTCAATGTATGGAGTGACGAAGGTGGCGGGCGAGCTTCTCTGCAACTACTACTTCGTCAAGTACGGTCTGGACGTTCGCTCGGTGCGCTATCCTGGCATCGTATCCTCAGAGACGCCGCCCGGCGGGGGCACGACCGACTACTCGGTGGAGATGTTCTACGAGGCCATTCAGAAAGGAAGATACACATGCTTCGTACGCGAGGACACCATCCTCCCGTTGATGTACATGCCTGATTGCATCAATTGCACTTTGCAGATCATGGGCGTTCCCCGGAACAAGATCAAGCACCACGACGGCTATAACGTGGCCGGGGCGAGCTTCACCGCTGGCGAACTGGCCGCTGAGGTCAGGAAGCACATCCCGGACTTCGAGATCGAATACAGACCTGATCACAGACAGAAGATCGCTGACTCCTGGCCCATGTCCATCGACGACCGAGGGGCGAGGAGAGATTGGGGCTGGCAGCCATCCTACGATCTGAGCTCGATGACCGAGGACATGATCACAAGGCTCAGCAAACGCTTGATAAACAAGAGAAGGTGAGGCATTTGAAGCGCGATCCCACATCGTTCCTGAAGGAAGAGTATGAAGCCCTGGTCAAAGATGAGTTGGACTGGAGGCTGCGCGAGTTGCAGGGACCGAGCAGTCCTTGGTGCGTGGTCGACGGCAAGAAGGTCCTCATGTTCTGCTCCAACAACTATCTGGGGCTGAGCAATCACCAGAAGCTGAAAGATGCCGCCATCGAGGCGATCAAGACTCACGGAGCTGGATCAGGTTCCGTCCGTCCCATCGCCGGCAGCATGGACCTGCACTTCGAGCTGGAAAGAAGACTTGCCAGGTTCAAGGAAGCGGAAGCGTCCCTGGTCTACCAGACCGGCTTCGCTGCCAACGCCGGCCTAATCCCGCAGCTTGCTGGAAAAGGGGACATCATCATCAGCGACGAGCTCAACCACGGGAGCATCATCGATGGCGTTCGACTGTCCTATGCGGAGCGTGCGGTCTACAAGCACTGCGACGTGGCGGACCTGCACCGCGTTCTGCAAGAGATGGAAAAGAAAACGCCCGCACCAAGACGGATCCTGATCATCACCGACGGAGTGTTCTCCATGGACGGGGACATCGCGCCTCTGCCGGAGGTCGCGAAGGCGGCGGAAGAACATGGAGCCATGCTCTACGTGGACGATGCCCATGGCGAGGGCGTTCTTGGTGAGGGAGGAAGGGGCATCGTGCATCACTTCCATCTTCCCCGGGAGAAGGTGCAGGTGGAGATGGGGACGTTCTCCAAGGCCTTCGGAGTGGTAGGAGGACATATCTCAGGATCGCGAGACCTGGTGAACTTCGCCTACAACAGATCGCGCACCTGGCTGCTGAGCGGTTCGCATCCTCCGGCGGTGGCGGCGGCGTGCATTGCGGCCGTAGACGTGCTGGAGACGGAACCAGAGCATGTCAGGAGGCTCTGGGACCATACGCGCTACTTCAAGAAGGCCATGCAGGACCTCGGTTTCAACACGGGCCGAAGCGAAACGCCCATCATACCCATAATGGTCGGAGAGAGCGGCGTGGCCAAGAAGTTGAGCGAAAGGCTCTTCCAGGAAGGTGTGTTCGCCCTGCCGATCGTCTTTCCGATGGTGGCCAAGGACAAGGCGCGCATCCGCACCATCATGAACGCGGCCATGGCCCGGAAGGACGTGGACTTCGCCATCGAGAAGTTCCTCAAGGTGGGAAAGGAGCTGGGGATCGTCTGAGAACCCGGCTCAAAGCTCTTTCAGCTTGCGCAACGCCACCGATTGGCTTCGGGTCGAGGCCATGAAAGCGCCCACCATGATGGCCTCCATCAGCTCGCCTTCGCTCGCTCCATCCGTCTTGGCCTGGCGGATATGCACGGCCAGGCAATGTTCGCTCGCCAAGGCGGAGCCGGCTGCCACCGCGGCCAGCTCCAGCGACTTCCTGTCCATGAAGCGAGGGTTCAGCATCACTCGGTCGGACATTTCAGCATAAGGAAGGAACATGTCCGGGTGCTCGGAGAGCATCTTGGGCACAAATGGGACCTCTCCGAAGACCTTTTCGATCTCCTTCAACCTGCGCTGGACCTCCTTCTCTTCTCTCGCTGTCTTTCCAGACCTGGGTTTGGACAACTCGCCCACCTCTTCTGCGGCGTAATCGGTCTTCTAGGTTTAGATGCGTTTCGGTCATCGCGGGCGTTCACCGAGCAGAGCGATAGGCGGCGACGATCTCGCTTCTTCGTTGTTCCGCTCCTTCAAATCGCTTCGATGCCTCGACCTTTTTCACGCCCATCGTTTCAAATCCTGAGAAAAGCTCCTTCAGCTCAAGCTCGGAGAAGAAATGGCAGAACACCCCCGTTCCCTTTCGGAAGGTGTTCGCTTCCATCTCCTCTCCTTTGCCATAACGCATGTCCGAAGTGGAGAAGACCCGAACATGTACCATGCCTCCAGGTTTCAAGACTCGGGCGATCTCATCGACCGCTTCCTTCCTTTCATTCTCGACCAGATGACCAAGAATGTGATGAACGATCACAGCATCGAATCGAGCGTCCCTCAACGGCAGCCTCTCGACCTTAGCCTCGAGGAAGTGGATCGCACCTCCAAAGTTGGCCGATGCGCAAAATCTCAGGGCCGCTCGGGAAATATCCAAAGCCACGATCTCCGCTTCCTTGCCGGCCAGGGCGCTCAGGGTCTTGCCCGAACCGCATCCAATCTCCAGCACGAGAGCTTTCGGAGGAAGATCGAACTCCGTTTCACCAGGACCGCGCCACAAGCGCTTGTTGCGTTCGTATTGCCGTTCCCAGGCGCTTTTCGTGCTCTGACCGCCAGCGGGCAAGCGACACCTCTCCGATGGTAATGCTCCGACCGGCCAATTACCCTTTGCCGTCAGCTGCCCTGCTTGCTCTTTCTCCGCAGACTCACCGATCTTGCATGAGCTTCCAGCCCTTCCGCTTTGGCAAGCCGCTCCACCACATCACCGATCTCCTCCAGACCTTCGCGCTCGATCATCTGCACCGACGTGCGCTTGCAGAAGTGCCAGACGTCCAGTCCGGAGTAGAGCGAGGCGAAGCCGGCGGTGGGCAGTACGTGGTTCGTGCCCGAGGCGTAATCGCCACAAGCCACCGCCGCATAGTGTCCGAGGAAGATGGAGCCGGCGTTCTGCACTTCATCCAGGAAACGCAGAGGGTTGGAGCATTGAACGGACAAGTGCTCGGGCGCGATGCGGTTGACCACTTCCCCGGCCTCATGGATGCCTTTAATCACCAGATAGCCGGCGTTGTCCATTGATTTGAGGAGTATCTCCTGGCGCTTCGATCCCTTCAGCTGCCGTCTCAGAGCATCTCCCACCTTCCTCGGCAGATCGGGATCGGTGGTCACCAGGGCACAGGGGGACCTCGGATCGTGCTCCGCCTGGGCCAGGATATCGGCGGCTATGAACTCCGGGTTCGCGCTCGAATCCGCAACGATGACGATCTCGCTCGGACCGGCAGGAAAATCTATCTCAACGCGATCGCGCAGCATCATCTTGGCCGCGGTGACGTAGACGTTGCCTGGACCGACGATCTTCTGCACCCGCCTGATCGTCTTCGTTCCGAGGGCCATGGCCGCTACCGCCTGCGCCCCCCCGACCAGGTACACCTCGTCCGCCCCTACGATCTCCAGGGCGGCCAACGTCAATGGGTTGGCGGGGGGAGGCGTGCAACAGACGATCTCCTTCACTCCTGCCACTTTGGCGGGGATCACGCACATCAGGGCGGTGCTTGGATACGATGCTCTGCCACCAGGTATGTAGGCACCGATCCGTTCCAAAGGCGTTACCCTTACTCCGAGGGATACGCCCGGCTCCACTTCCTTCAGCCAGGTCTGGTCCTTCAGCTGCATGCGGTGGAAGCGCTCGATCCGCTTTCTTGCCTCCTGCAGGGTGCTGACAAGTGCTGGCTCGATGCTTTCGCGGGCGGCCTTCAACTGCTCTTCGTCCACTCTCAGGGCTTTCAGCTTCACCTTATCGAAGCGCTCGGCCAGGTCGAAAAGCGCTTTGTCGCCTTCGTTCCTAACGTAATCGATAATCTCTGAGACGGAAGGCTTGACGCTGTCCAGATTCTCTCGACGTTTAGAGCTCCAGGCTTCCAGGTCAAGCGGCCGCCACATGCATCGCAGTATCGCGGCTGCCCGCTTTTAAGTTTCTGGCGCTCCCCATCGTTCAAATGCGAGCGAGCCTGCGACTTCGCAACGGTAAATTATATCGCCCTCCAAGCAATTCGCTCGCGCATGCCAAAGCAGGTGAACTGTTCGCACATCCTGGTCAGCAGCGAGAAAGAAGCCAAGGACCTGATGGCCAAGCTCAGCTCCGGGCAGAGCTTCCCGAACCTGGCGAAGAAATGGTCCAAATGCCCCTCCGGTAAGAAGGGAGGGGAGCTCGGCTGGTTCGGGAAGGGCCAGATGGTGGCGGAGTTCGATAAGGCCGCTTTCGAGGGGGAGAAGGGCAAGATCGTCGGTCCGGTAAAGACGCAGTTCGGCTGGCACCTGATCAAGATCAACGACCAGAAGTGAATTCAGCAACTTTCGCAGGCGTCGGTGACGGCCGGCGCAAAACCTCTTCTCCATCCAAGAAGAGATGGTGCTCTCATTTAGCAATCTGGAAGCCACAATCTTATTAACCTCTACTGCGGAATATCCAGAGCGGCGCATTCTGCGCACCGTCTTGGGAGGTTCATTTCATGAAGGAAGGTATGAGGCTTTGTCCAGGTTGTGGAAGGGAGATCTCGGGAGCGCTGTCTTACTGCCCGTACTGCGGCAGGCCCAGAGGCTCCGAAGCGCCGAGCGACTATGCTGGGGCTCAAGCACCGGGTGCTCCTGCCAAAAGACTATGTCCCGGCTGCGGGCGCGAGGTCCAGGAGGGACTCAAGTTCTGCCCTTACTGCGGTCGCGAGGGTCCATCCGGCCCGCCCGTGGCCGTTGGAGCGCAGACGGGAGCACAGAAACAAACCCGCCTCTGCCCTGGCTGCGGACGACAGGTGCCCGAGGGATTGAGCTATTGCCCCTACTGTGGAAGGCCTGGACCGGCGGGAGCTCCGCTGGTCCCTGCCCCAGAACCCGTCCAAGCGCCCAAACCAATGACGCGTTGCATCTCCTGTGCCAAGGACGTTCCAGACGGTCTCAACTTCTGCCCTTCATGCGGCAAGCAAGCACCCTATTCGGCAAGTGCTGCGCCGCCGACGCCAGCACCTTCGCCGCCACCAAAGCCGATGGTCAAATGCGTCGGTTGTGGTCGCGAAGTCCCCGCTGGCCTGAGCTTCTGCCCCGGTTGCGGCAAGCCCGCCCCTTACGATCAGTTGCCCCCGCCCCCACTGCCCGCGCCCGAACCGCCCAAGAAGATGGTGCGCTGCGCTGGTTGCGCGAAAGAGGTCCCAGAGAGATTGAACTTCTGTCCGTCATGCGGAAAGCCCGCGCCATACGATCAAAGCGCAATGCCTCAGCCTGCGCCCGTTCCTCCATCACAGCCACTCGTCCCCATTCCACCCCCGGCGACGAGGGAGATGCGCAAGTGCATGGGCTGTGGACGCGATGCGCCCAAAGGGCTCAACTTCTGCCCCTATTGCGGGATGCCGGACACCGGACCGCAACCGATTCAGGCCGCGCCAACGACACCTGCTCAAGCGCCAGCGGCACCAACTACTCGGCTCTGCCCTGGATGCGGCAGGGATGCACCGGAAGGCCTTGCCTTCTGCCCTTTCTGCGGCAAGCCGGCTCCTGCTGGACCTCCACCGACAGCACCTCCACCTGATCAGGCGAAGCAGAACATCAGGTGCATGGGCTGCGGCCGCGAATTCCCGATGAACCTCAATTTCTGCCCGTTCTGCGGCAAGCCGAACGTCGGCGGAGGAGCTCCCGCGCCTTCAGCTCCAGCACTGCAGAAGACCAGGCTTTGCCCTAGCTGTGGCAGGGATGTGCCAGAAGGGCTGAGATACTGCCCTTACTGCGGCCGACCGGGCCCGGTCGGTCCACCGATGGATATTCCCGCTCCCGCGCCTCCGGCGCTTGAGCCCGCTCCGCCAGCACCGGTACCGGTCGCAGCGCCGCCTGCACCTGTGCCTAAGGAAGGAATGCGCTTCTGTCCCTCCTGCTCTGCCGAGGTTCCGGCGAACTCCAAGTTCTGCCCGGAGTGCGGTGCCCCTAAGGACAGGAGGTAGTTCTCCGATGACCAGGCTAGAGTAAGGACCTGGCCGTTTCGCTCTTTTGTATTCACAACGAGCACTCGCTTTCCAAACGCTGGCAACCTTTAATATAGAAAAAGGCCATAATGTGGCCAAATAGGTCTGGTCTATTGGGCCAGATGTATGATCAAGGAGGGAAACTAAAGTGGCAACAAGTCCACAAGGAACAAGGATGTGTACCGGATGCGGTCGGCAGATCCCGCTCGAGTACAACGTCTGCCCGCACTGCGGAAGGCCGCAGGGCGTGCCAATGGGCCAGCCCGCACCAGGATATGGACAACCAGTCCCACAGGAGTCTCTCGGAGCGCTGAAGTACATACTCTACCTGGTATCGCTCTTCAGCGTCGTGATCGGGTTCATCATGTTCCTGGTCTGGAACAACGACCCCAACCCGGAGAAGCGTCATGTGGGCAAGAACTGCCTGCTCTTGAGCATCGCCGGTATCGTGTTGTACGTGCTTTGCTGGGTCGTATTATTCGTGGTCTTCGCCTCTTCGATGTTCTGGTACTAAACACTTCCCTTTTTATCCTTCTTTTCCTTTCCACAGTCGATGGCTATCCCGTCCGATCCGTTCTCTTCCATACTTTGGAACCTAGGGTTCGCCATCTGTCATCAACTGCCAGAGCGCTCCTTCGTTCTGGGTGGATACCAGATGCCGATGTGCGCGCGCGACACTGGCATCTATTTGGGCTTCCTGACAGTGGTCCTATTTTACATCCTCACTAAAAGGTACAGAAAGGCGAAGATCTTCGACCGCCCCACTATGATAGCGGCGATCTTCGGGATGGCGCTCTACTTGTTCGACGCCGCCTCTTCATACCTTGGGCTGTTGAGCACCAACAACCCTATGCGCCTGGCCACCGGGCTATTGTTCGGCATCTCGGCAGGCTTATTGCTCTGCACAGCCGCTTCCGTATTGCTGACCAAGGGCGATCCGAAGGAACGCGTCTTCACCTGGCTGGACCTCTCCTTCTTCTACTTTCCCGCGGCCTTCCTCTGGGCCCTCTTGGTATGGACTGACCCCGGCGTCATCGGATGGTACGTTCTTGCCACCGTTATCTCAATCGGATTTCTGGGCTTCTTCCTACTGCTGGCAATGCTGGCCTGGGGGGCGACCAGGGGGTTTACCCTAGCTCCAGGCAGACAGCGTCGCCGACTGCTGTTGGCGGCCACCATCACGGAATTCGTGATCATCGCACTTCTTTGGCTCGGTCACCTGATCACGAGCGGGCTCGTGAACGATTGATGCAGTGAGGAACCATTTTACCTATGTATCGTTCTAGCGAACCGGAGGAAGCACGGATGCCAGCCTCGATGTACCTGGGAGACAAGGACATTGATCGGGCCTTGGCCCTGCTCTTCCTTGTTCTGTGCGGCGCCTCGGTGTATTCTGCCTATCTAGCAAGCGAGAACTTCATTCGCCTGCAGGCTCTCGCTTCGATCCCGATCAACCTCGCCGCGGCGTTCTCCTTCCTCGTTCGCTCACCGCCAAAGGGTCCGACATATGTACGCGAGATGGTCGTGCCTTCCGCATCCTTCATCTTTCCCACCGCGGTCCTCAACGCTTCCATCCTTACACCTCCCCAGTACGCCGAACCAATACTCGGGCTGATCGCAATACCTGGTGCCATTTTGAGCGTGGCAGGGCTGCTCTATCTCCGGAGGTCTTTTGCCATTCTGCCATCGGTGCGTAACATCGTCACCTCTGGTCCCTACTCGATGGTGAGGCATCCGGTCTATTTGGGAGAGGCCCTCTTCCTCTTCGGACTGATGATGCTGCGTTTCAACTTGTTGGCCTTGGCACTTTTCGCCGTGGCGATGATCCTACTAGCGATCCGGATCGGCATTGAAGAGAAGAAGCTCGGCCAGGAGTGTGAGTACCGGGCTTACATGAACAGAGTACGTTACCGCCTCATTCCCTACATCTACTGATGCTCAGGCCGATTTCTTGTACTCCTCGAGCAGAACCTTACGGAACTCCTTCTCCTTGCTGGACGGCACGAAATCGTTCTTCTTGACCCGCTTCAGCAGCTCGTCCGCGATCTTCTCGTCGTCCTTGAGCTTCAGGGCCTTGATCTCCTCCACCATCTTGCTCCAGCCGCTGATGCCTACGTTCGCTCCTGAGATCCAGATCTTCTTCGATTCGTCGACCGAGGCCGAACCGCACGAGCCGCTCTGCGTCCTTTCCGCTTCTGGCATTTTCTTCCCTCTCCTTTGCTACTTGAGGACAAGGAGATTTATGTCTTTTCATTCGCCCGGCCGCCGAGGCGAATCAACTCTCACTTCTTTGTCTGGGCAGACTTCACCGCTATCTTGAGCTGGTTGAGCATGCACGGCTCTGCATAGGAGCCCGGCTGATTCCTCAATTCCTCATATAGCTGGACCGGGTCCTTGCCCTTCAATTCCTCTGCCGACCTGATGCCCAACGAGTAAAGTCCCTCGGCAGCCTTCTCGCTCACTCCGGGAATGGCACGCAGCTCCTTGACCACCGTCTCCTTGTCGCTCATATCTTGCGTTCCTTCCGTGAGAACTGATTGCCAGCTTCTCCTACTAGTAACCGGCGCTTGATCATGCGTATGCGCCGGTGAAAAGAAAGCTCACCAAGGAGCGAGTAGATGGAGGGCCGCCCCTATCAGTTGGGGATCGTACTTGGCGAACCAGTCCGCCACCCCCCGGAGGATGAACTCCACCGCCATGGCGGCGATGAGCAGTCCGATGATCTTGGAGAAGATCTCGATGACGTTGTTGCCGACCCGACGGACGATGTAGATGGCGTTGCGCAGCAGGCCCCATGTCACAGCTAGGGAGATGACGCCAGCGATCAGCGTTGGAAATATGCCGATGGTCGAGGTGAGGAGGATGGCGGTGGTTATGACGCCCGGGCCGGTCAAGATGGGCGTGGCTATGATCACCCAGGCGACGTTGACGTCGCTCTGCTTGGTGAGGTTGAACCCGAATATGATCTCCACCGCCATGAGGATGAGAATTATGCCCCCGGCCACGCGGAAGCTGTCCGTGCTCACCCCGAAGATGCCCAGGAGGTTCGTGCCGATGAGAGTGAAGATGACGAAGAGCACGGCCGCCACGAAGATCGCCCGGTTGGCGGACATCTCCTTCTCTTTGTCGTCGAAGTTCTTGGTCATGCTGATGAAGATCGGCAGGCTGGCGAACGGATCGAAGATGAAGAACAGCAGCGCCACCGCATAGATCAGGGTATCCAGGTCCGACATGCCTACCTCCAGCATGCGAATTCGCCTGAGGGTATTAATGGTTGTGCGCGCTGTGCTACCAAGATGCACACATGCTCTGGCCCGGAACCAATGGTCGTTCCTCAAAAACATTATATCCGCGCGGATTCGTAGGAGCAATTGTCGAGACCATGGTACAGCAAAAGAGGTTCTGGCGCTGCCATATCTGCGGGGACATTCACTTTGGCGTCAAGCCACCGGAGGTTTGTCCCACCTGCGGGTTCAAGAACGCTTTCGTGCTCTGCGATCGAGCCGAGGCATTGAACGTCATGAAGGACGTAGAATACGCCATCGACACCCCGGAGAAGGTAGTCCAAGCCTGGGAGGACCTAGCCGCCAAAGCCGACTTCCTCCTTTGGGATGACAAGCAAGCGGTGAGCGACCTTTCCAATGGAGTGCTGGAGAACATGCGCAGCAACGGTGCGAAATATTGCCCCTGCCGCATCACCACCGGCGAAAGGGAGAAGGACCTGCAGCTCATATGTCCCTGCAACTTCAAGGCCCAGAAGACCTGGAAGGAGTATGGGGAATGCTGGTGCGGTCTGTTCGTGAAGAGGTGATTTGATGGCGGGCCAAGGACAGCGGCTCATCTGGTTCTACGGAAGGGAATGCCCTCATTGCAAAGCCTTGCATCCCCTAGTGGACAAGTTCTGCGAGGGCACCGGGACGGAGATCACCAAGCTAGAAGTATGGCACGATGAGAGCAACGCTCAGCTAATGCGCAAGCATGCCACCGTCATCACCGAGGCCTGCGGCGGAGGTCTGGGAGTGCCGGCGTTCTACAACGAGAAGAGCGGCAAGGCCATCTGCGGGGCGCGGATCAACGCCGAGAGGCTCGCGAAATGGGCCAGCGGCCAGTAGCCGTTCGCCTCCTTTTTAATCACATGGACCGATTGTGCGTGGAGCGGAAGGTCAAGGGCCAGATGGCCCAGGCGACATAGGTATTAATAGCATGGTAGCGCAATCGGGACTCGCTAGGCTTGACCGGGACGTTCGGCGTGTCCTTGTACACCGTAAACCGTCGACAACGGGGGTGACAGCAGGGGGCGACGTAACTGGAACCGTTCATGCCCAGCTGCCGACTATGAGGCTCTGTCCTTCGGGGCCGGTGGCGGTCTCGTGGCGCAGCTGGAGGGCGGCGCCCCTGGCCCTGATCAGGGAGAACGGGTCAGGCCCTGACGGGAGCAGCCTTACCCTGGACTACCGGCGCTCGAAGGGGGGCGGGGCTGAGAAGGTGGCTGGATCACATGCGCGGGACCAGGCGGCAACCTCTGCGGCCTAGCACTTCCTGTGTTCTTCATTCGCATCTGTCACATCGCTCTGAGACGGGCACCCTCGAGCGGTCGCAGCCGGTGATGATTTCCTTGGAGAAATCGAAAAGCACGCCTTCTTCCGAGCCCTGCTTGAGGCGAAGCTTGTTCTCCTCTGTGACCTTCCCCACCACTGCGGCGGTCACGCCCACCGACTCGAACGTCCCCATCACCTTCTTCGAGCACTTCGGTGGGCAGGTGAGCACGAAGCCGCAGCCTTGATAGGACTTTAGCCACTGGAGATAATCCACTCTCTTGGGCGAAGGGATCTTGTCCAGGTCCACCGAACCACCCATGCCACTGGTCTCCAACAGCATGCCCAAGGTCCCAAGCGAGCCGGGATTGCTCATGTCCTTGGCCGCATGCGCGAGATGTCTCTTCCCGATCTCATTCATTATGAGCATCTGCCGACGGACGATGTCGCTCTCCTTCTTGCTGGTGGTGTCCCAGGCGAACTTCAACTTCTCCGGATAGAAACCATCCAGGTCCATGGCGAAGACGATGTCGTCGCCTGCCTCCGCTGTATGACTGTATAAGACCTCATTCTTCTTGGCCGTGCCTAGGATGGCCACGTCCACAGCGTTGTAGTCGCAGTCGGGGTGGGTATGCCCTCCCACTACCGGCACTCCGAACTTACGTACGGCACTTTCCATCCCCCTCATCACTTGGCCGCAGACCTTCTCCTCTTTCATGGAGATGACGTCTACAATGGCCAATGGTATCCCGCCCATGGCGGAGATGTCGTTGATGTTGACCAGGATCGAGTAGTAGCCAGCGAAGAACGGATTGGCCTTCACCAGCGTCTCCATGATGCCGTCCGCTGCCAACAGCAGCACGCTCTCGCCGTAATCGATGACCGCAGCATCCTCCCCGTAGGCCGCGATGATGTTCGTTCCTTGCGTCCTGGGAAAGAAGTTGAGGACTTCGGCGATGGTGCGCTTCCTGGTTATGCCAGGGTGAGCTCTGATGTTCGAGATCAACGCCTGAAGGTCCATGCCACTGCAATAGAATGGCACATTAAATAGATGCCCCTTTGCCCCGTTACCTCTTGCCTAGAAAGTAAGCTTGGTCTGCTTGGTTTCCCGAACGAGATAGCTCAGGTCCCAATTCGAACCCACGATTCGTGCGAGAAGCTCGCAGTAGTCCCCCTCCAAAGTCGCCGACTCAAGAACATAGGCCTTGCTACTGTCTGGTATCTTGAAGCCCGACTTGACGAGGATCTGTTTCGCCTCAAGGCGCTCCTCTTTCGTCGCTTGCCTGCCCGGCAACTGCCCTGATAGACCGGCGCGCGCAAGTTCCTCTTGAAAAACAGGGCGTCGGAAGAGCCGCCCCAGGGCGTAGAGGATGAGGAGCCCCGCCTTCTCCTCATCTCCGCAGATCGAACGAGCTCCTTCGCCCACGACCTCATAGATGTCCTTCTCCCTGCCTTTTATCGGCGCGTACACTTTCGAAGGTGGTACTTGCTTCTCCCGCAGGACGCTGAGGTCGGTCATAGCGCGAAGATATCCGGTGAGGATCAGACGGTGCAGCTCGAACCCCCTCTCCTCCAGCTCCCTAGAGATGGCACTTATGGATTTTCCATCTTCCTTGATGATATCGAGGATAGCGAACCTCAGATCGCGCTCTGGATGGAACACATGCTCACAGATATGGTAACAAACTTGGTAAGTATTAAGCTTTCTTAACGGTGTTTCTGTTAGCAGGTCGTTCCCCAAAAAGTAGTTTACATCAGGTGGACAATACATCCCTCTGCTTTGAGTAATAGGGATGGGTAACTCTACTAATAGCCCCTAATCACTTCAAGCTCAATTTAATCAGGTGATATGATGAAGATGACGGAGTCTCCGACTGACTCTCGCGAAATGGGCGAGCCTGGACTGATCTATTCCGACGATAAGGAATCGACAGAGCTTTCACTATTCGTGCGAACCTCAGACGAGGAGATAAAGAAGTGGGACAGGAACCGAATATACGACGCGCTAATCCGGGAGACGAGCATCAGCGAAGATGCCGCCTCCATCGTAGCGAGAGAGGTGGAGAAGCTCATTCTTGAGCTAGAGCTCGATTTCGTCACCGCCCCGCTCATACGCGAGCTTACGAACGCGAAACTGGTGGAATATGGTCTCGCCAAGGTCAGGAAGCAGCACACCCGTCTTGGGGTGCCGCTCTACGATGCGCGGCAGATCATCATGAATCCGAACAAGGAGAACGCCAATGTGCCGCATGGGCCTGAGGCAACGAACCTCACGCTCTCCGAACGCATCAAGAAGGAGTTCGCGTTGCTCGAGGTCTTTACCCAGGATATGGCGGACGCACACATGAGAGGGGATATTCACCTTCACGACCTGGGAATGATCGACCGCCCGTATTGCTCAGGTCAGAGCATCGAGTATGTCAAGAAATTCGGTCTCAACCTTCCCAATGCGATTTCCATCGCCAAACCGGCCAAGCACCCAGAGGTTCTCATCGAACAGATCATCAAGTTCTCGGCGGCTCTGCAAGGCCATTTCGCCGGGGCGATCGGCTGGGACGCGGTGAACTTGTTCCTCGCTCCATACCTCGAAGGCGTCGACGATGAACGCATGAAACAGCTAGCGCAGATATTGATATTCGAGTTCGCGCAACAAGCGGTAGCCCGTGGAGGGCAGTCGATCTTCAGCGACCTCAACCTCTATTGGGAGGTGCCGAACCACTTCATGGGCGTTCCCGCCATAGGCCCAAAAGGACAGTTCACCGGCGCCAACTACGAAGACTATCTCGATGAAAGCCAGAGGTTCGTCAGCGCGCTCTTCGACGTCTACTTGGAAGGCGACGCCCTCGGGCGACCGTTCTTCTTCCCCAAGCCCAACGTACACATGACAGAGAAGTTCTTCCACACCGATGGGCACGAGGAGTTCCTGCAGAAGATATCCCAGGTGGCCTCGGAGAAGGGCAACACCTATTTCGTATTCGATAGAGGCAACACGGCCAAGATCAGCGAGTGCTGCCGTCTGGCCTTCCAGTTGGACAACAGTGACCTGGAGGACGCCAAGACGCCATGGAAGATGCGCTACTCCGCCATGCAGAACGTCACCATCAACCTACCGCGCATTGCCTACGAGGCACATCAGGACGACAAACGGATGTTCGATATCGTTCGAGAGCGGTTGGAGATCGTGGCGCAGGCCCACGTGCAGAAGAAGGAGTTCATCACCAAGCTGCTTTCCATGGGCAAGCAAGGTCCGCTCTCCCTGCTGACCATGAACCTGGATGGAGAACCGTACTACCGCCTCCAGAAGGCCTCCTTCTTGGTGGGCATGGTCGGTCTGAACGAGGCGGTGCAATACCACACCGGCAAGCAGATGCACGAATCCAAGGACGCGCTCAAGTTCGGCCTCAAGCTCATCTCCAACATGAAGAAGGACGCGGAGGAACTGGGCAAGGAGTACGGAGTGCGGATGCCGCTGGAGCAGACCCCTGCCGAATCGACCGCCTATCGCTTCGCCAGGTTGGATATGAAATACTATCCACTACAGGCGCCGACGGTGATCAGAGGCAACAAGTCCACCGGCGAGGTGTACTACACCAACTCCACCTACCTCAATGTGGGCGCGCCCACCAGCGCCATCGAGAGGGTGAAGGAAGAAGGCCTCTTCCATCCGCTGATAGAGGCAGGCTCGCTGACGCATGTCTGGCTGGGGGAGCACAAGCCTCCCGCGGAGAGCATAGCCTCCTTCGTGAAGAAGACCTTCGAGAGCACGCAGAACGCGCAAGTGGCGTTCAGCCCGGAGTTCACCTCCTGCCTCGACTGTGGCCGGACCAGCAGGGGCCTGAGGGATACCTGTCCCAACTGCCAATCGCCCAATGTTGAGGGTATCACCAGGGTCACGGGCTTCTTCTCCAAGATCAACAGCTGGAACAAGGGCAAGCTGGGCGAGCTCAAGGACCGGGTGAGGAACAACATCTGATGGTCGTTCTCGAAAAGCGCCCGTCCAAACCCCTTCATCTCTTGATTCTATCTTGTCGCTTCTCTCTGACCCAGACTCCGTTCGAACCAGTCTTGACAATGTTCAAATACGAGGAAAAAAGTGTGACAAACACTAACATAGGCGGAGCGATAAATATTTGACGAGAGTTCAGGTAGGCAAGCACGTCGTTGTGAACATCAAGCGAAGGAGCTTATGCGACAATTGCCAAGTCGTGTCCTGCGTCGACCTCCGACGCTGCCGCGTCATCGAGTGCTCTGAGCATGTCGCTCCCTTTCTCGCGTTCAAGAAATGCTCATGCTGCGGCCAGGTGTTTGAGGTCTTCTCCAACTTCGCTGCCTTGGACTACGAGATATGCCCGGAATGCAATTTAGAGCGAATAGAACTGGAGCGCTCCTAAGCATTCCTCTTCCAGCAGATCATAGAAGGCGCGGGCCTATCAGCTGCCAAATAATTAGGAAGAAGACCGTTATCGCCAGTACGTAGGTCACGGTGGCGACGATGCGCTGTCTGTCCTTCTCCGTGGCGTTCTTCTTCAGGCGGGAGATGAGCGATTCCATTCCGTCCCGGAACAGGTAGCCTCCGTCCAAAGGCACCGCCGGCAGCACGTTGGTCATGCCCAACATCAGATTGATCCAGAATATCCAGTACAAGGAG
Source organism: Methanomassiliicoccales archaeon (assembly GCA_026394375.1). Lineage (NCBI taxonomy): Archaea > Methanobacteriati > Thermoplasmatota > Thermoplasmata > Methanomassiliicoccales > Methanomassiliicoccales archaeon. The sequence continues at coordinate 63,959 of JAPKYJ010000024.1, read as the reverse complement.
TTGGCTATGAACCAGAACACTCCCGAGGGAAGGGCGGCCATGGCCCCGGTTGGCAGGAAGAGGTCCGAGAGGGGCGATTCGATCGGTGCCAATCCTTGGAAGGGCAAGGCGATGAATAACAGAGTGGCAGAAATGAATTGGCCCGGGTCTTTCACGTTTGCATACGGATTCATGAGGCGGTTGATGATCCGGTCGGGCGAGTTCACGATCAGGCCCATGTAGGCGGTGTTCACGCCCAGGAAGCCGCGGTCCTTCGTTGAAGCGTTCACCAGATCGGGAGACACTCTCAATAGATACTCGGTGCGGTTGGAGAGCGTCACGGTCAGGTTCACACTTTTGTACATGCTCGCGGAATAGTCGTACTCGAGCATGTTGGCGTTGACCACTTGATAGGGCTTCGTTTGCGAAAGGACGGTCTCCAGGCTGGTCTGGTTGCGGATGACCGTGCCGTTCAGGGACACGAATGTCATGCCCGCCTTCATGCCCGCCTTGTCGGCGGACATTCCATGCACGACGTCGATGAGGGTCAGCCCGGAAATGGACGTGGTGGTATGGTTCTGACCGTTGTAATAGTAGGTGATGGAAACGGAAGTCCCTGGATCGTCGGCGGCCAAACTCTGGAAATCCTCCAAGGTGCGGATGCTTTTCCCTCCGACCTCCTCCAGTTGCATGCCGAACTGCATGCCTCCAATTCTCGCTGGGCTGTCATCTCCGATGCCCACCACGACGGGGTTCTCCCTTACCGCCGTGACCGAGGACATGAGAACGGAGGAGAAGAGGAGGGCGCATAATATCGCCACGATTATATTGGTCGCAGGACCGGCGGCGTAGACGTTGGACCTCCGTTTGCGATCGGAGTTGGTGAGCTCCTTCTCGTCCGGCTCGACGAAAGCCCCCAGGGGCACGACCAATAAGATCACACCCAGCGATTTTAGCGAGAGATTTCCCACCCTGGTCAGTATGCCATGAGCGAACTCATGCACCACGATGCCTACGATCAGGCCGATGATGCCGTAGACCACTGGGATGACAGGGTTGATGCCCGGGATCCCCAGCATCATCTCCGGCGTCGGGGCCCGGTCCGCCGGGATGCGGTTGACGATGGTCGCCTCCCATACGAGGAGGGCCATGATGAAGATGCCTACCAGCAGGCAGATGACCTTGGCCGCCGCAGCGTACGTCAGCCAGAGGCGCTTGGGCTTGGCCAGGCGATCAATTAATCTCTTGCCCGCCTGCGTCTTCCACATGATCAGGGGGCCGTACGTTCCAACTCCATACTTGGAGAGCGCCCCCTTCTTCTTCACGTAGTAAACGATGCCGATCCATACCGCGAGGATGGCGACCAATATGATGTACGGCGTGAGGTCTGCCATATCAACTTCTGGACCGCTCTAATGTGAGAACACTATTAAAGGATTCTTGATGTGGACTATCGCGCCTCTTCCCTACCACCCTTCCACATGTCCTCGGAGATTTCATCGTAGACGGCGGAGCACTCGTCCTTCTTCTGCCGCTCCTCTTCGTGTCGCTGAACCAAGCGCAGGATCTGGTCCTTCTTCAAGATCCAGTAGTGGATGCGCCAAAGCTTCCCCTTCTTCAGATGCACTTCCTCTTGAGTGGTGGTGAGGAACCCCTCCTCCTCGAGCATGTAGAAGACGTCCCGGTCCTCGGAGGTGAGTCGGTTGTCAATGACCTCGTCTGTGTACCCAAAGAAGCTCATCAGGTATTCAGCGAGCTTCTGAATGTCCTCCTCCGACATGCCCTTCTTTCCCAGGGTGTTATGGAGCGCTAGAACGACATCCTCCATGCTGACGACGGTCACCTAGTTCCCCGGCCCGAATCGTCGTCTTAGGTAAATAGTATTTTGCCGTAGTCTGATGCCAGGTCGGCGCTGGGCGGACCTGGCCCAAGCATCGTTCCCCGCTCTACTCCATCTCTCGCGGCCACAACCGCCGGTGCACGTAGAACTCCGCCAGGATGGCGATTGTTAGGAAGACGAGCACCACAATGAACCCAGCCAGCCCGGGCACCCACTGCAGGATCTGCAGCGGAACGAAGACGTCTATGGCTAGGCACAGGAGGTAGTAGTACCGCCGTGCTAGCTCCTCCCGGACCCACTCCGATCTGCGAGGAGGCGGCGGGGCGCCCTGTTCCTGAGGCTGGACGGTTGTCCCCGTCGGCGGCTCCACGACCTTTCTCTTTATGGCCATGCCATCAGCGGAAGTGGCAAGCGGCCATATGGCCGTTGCCCTTGTCGACCAGCGGCGGTTCGACTTTCTCGCATATCGCTTCCCGGTAGCGGCACCGGGTGTGGAACCGGCATCCCGGGGGCGGCTTCGCCGGCGATGGCACATCCCCACTGAGCAGAATCGGGTGCCGCTTCATCGTCGGGTCGGGGATCGGGATCGCGGAAAGCAGCGCCTCCGTGTAGGGATGCAGCGGCTTGGAGAACAGGTCCTGCTTGCTCGCCATCTCCACGACCTTGCCAAGGTACATGACCCCGATGCGGTCGCACATGTAGCGGATGGTGCTCAGGTCGTGCGATATGAATAGATAGGTCAGGTTGAACTCTGATTGCAGATCGTTGAGCATGTTCAGTATCTGAGCCTGCACCGACACGTCCAGCGCCGAGGTGGGCTCGTCCAGCACCACCACGCCCGGGTTGAGCGCCAGGGCCCGGGCCACCCCGATCCTCTGTCTCTGCCCGCCGCTGAACTCGTGTGGATAGCGGTACAGATGGTCGGAGTCGAGGCCGACCCTTTTCAGGAGGGCATCCACCCGCGCCAGCGTTTCGCCGCGCCGCGCCACGCCGTGCACCAGGAGGGGTTCGGCGATGACATCCTTGATGAGCATCCTGGGGTTCAGGGAGGAATAGGGGTCCTGGAACACCACCTGCATCTCCCGGCGAATGGCGCGCATGGCCTCGCCCTTCTTGCGGTTCAGAGCGTACTGGTCTCGGATCTGCTCCAGCCGGTCGATGGTGGGGCGGAGCTTCTTCTTCTCGGTGGGATTCTTGCTTACCAGTTCTACCTCCTCCGCCTCGAGCTTGAGCATCTCCTGCCGGACCTCGACCGGCATCTTGTAGTAGACGTTCCCGTCCGTGGGCGGGGTGAGCTGTAGGAGGCAGCGGCCGGTGGTGGTCTTGCCGCAACCGGACTCTCCGACCAGCCCCAAGGTCTCGCCCTTGTGGAGCGCGATATCGATGCCGTCGATGGCACGTACCGCCCCCACGCTCCTACGGATCAGCCCGGAGCGGATGGGGAAATGCTTCTTCAGCTGCCTGGCCTCGATCAGCACCTGCTGCTGCTCCATCATTTCGCCCCCTCGAACAGATGACAGGCGGCGAAGTGGCCGGGTCGGACCTCGCGCATTATCGGCTTGATGCGCTTGCACGCCTCCATCGCGTATGAACAGCGGGGATGGAAGCGGCATCCTGGAGGGGGCTCCATTAGATTAGGCACCACGCCCTCGATGGTCTCCAGCCGCTCGATATCGACGTTGATTTTGGGAATGAGATGCATCAGGCCCTGAGTGTAGGGGTGCAAGGGATCCTTGAAGATGTCCATAGTGGAGGCGATCTCGGCCATGGTGCCCGCGTACATCACGCCGACCCGGTCGCAGGTCTCCGCCACCACCCCCAAGTTGTGAGTGATGAGCATGATCGAGGTGCCGGTCTCCAACTGGAGGTCCCGCATGAGCTTGAGTATCTGCGCTTGGACGGTGACGTCCAGCGCGGTGGTGGGCTCGTCCGCGATCAGCAGTTTCGGGCGACAGGCTAGGGCCATTGCGATCATGACCCTCTGCTGCATCCCTCCCGACAGCTCGTGAGGATAGGACTTCATCACGTTCCTCGGATCGGGGATGCGCACCAGCCGGAGCATGCGCTCGGCCCGGGCGCCCGCCTCCTCCTTGGCGAAGTGCATGTAGCGACGCAAGATCGGTATTTTGGCCGCGTACCGGAGCCGGCGGGAATCGGGGTTCTTCGCCATCAGCACATAGTACCGGCGGTTGAACTTCAGACGCCACTTCTCAAGGGCCCGCAACGGCTGGCTGCTAAAGCTGCCGGCGCACTGTGGGCAGCAATCGACCTCCTCGGCCATGAGGGCGCCGCAGTTGCTGCACTTGAATTCCCCCTTCACCGTCTTCTCCCGGCTCACCCTATGATGATAGGAATCGATCTCCTTCACCCGCCGATCCATCTCCCTGATGACCGCCTTGGCGAGGTCTGAACGTTCGTGCAGTAGCAGCACCTCGGATATCTGGTCAGCGGCGGTGAAGACCGGGTTGAGAGCGCTCATTGGCTCCTGGAATATCATGGAGATCGACTTCCCCCGTAGCTTCTGAAGGTGGGCGCGGTCGAATTTCAGGATGTCGTTCTCGGACTCCAGGGCCAGGAGCTCCTCCTTTGCTTTCGCCAGATCTTCGGCCGAGCCTCCCGCCTTCTCCAGGTCGGCGATCTTGGCCTTGACGCTGTCCTCCTTCGCCCTCTGTTCCCTGAGCACCTCCACCCGCTTGCGAAGGTAGCTCAGCTCGTGGTCGTCCTCGATCTTCTCCACCTCCAGGGTGGCGATCCTGGTCTCGATCCCCTTTAGGTCCGGAGAGAAGATGATGCTGCCGCTCTCCATTTTACCTGGCGGCTCGGCGATGAGGCGGAGCACGCAGTTGGCGGTGACGGTCTTGCCGCACCCGCTCTCGCCCACCAGGCCGAACGTCTCCCCTTTGGCGATGCTGAAACTGATTCCGTCCAGAGCCTTGACGACACCCGATTTGGTGTAGAAATTCACGTAAAGGTCCCGGATCTCCAGTATCTTCTCTTCGTTCATCAGTGCATCACCTTCTGGTCCTTGGGTCGAGAATGTCCCTCAGGCCATCCCCAAGCAGGGAGAAGCCCATCGTGAATATCAATATGAACAGCCCGGGTATCGCCCAGGTCCACCAGGCGTTGTACTCGGCGCCATTGTAAATTACCATAATCGGAGGCATCCACAGTTGGCCGTCCGAAACCATGCGGCCCCATTCCGCGAAGCCCGAGGGCACGCCGAACCCGATGAAGGACAACCCGGCCATGGTCAGGGCCACCGCTCCCAAGTCTAGGGTCACGTTGACCACCAAGGGCGAGAGGGAGTTAGGGACAATGTGTCGGAACAGGATGCGGCTCGTCCGCGCTCCGATGGAGCGCGCCGCCTCCACGTAGATGCTCTCTCGTATGATGAGCACTTGCCCCCGCATCAGCCTCGCGTAGCCGGGCCACCAGACGATGATGAGGGCGAGCATGATATTGTTGAGGCTCCGGGTAAGCACCGAAGTGATGGCCATGGCAAGGATCAGCGCTGGTAGGGAAAGGAAGACATCGGTTATTCTCATCAAGGCCTCGTCGATCCAGCCGCCGTAGAAGCCTGCGACGGCCCCAATCGCCAACCCGATGATCGCCGACGTGAGCACCACGAACAGCGATGCTACTAGAGTAGTACGCGCCCCCCAGATGACGCCGTAGAACATGTCGAGGCCGTTGGTGCCGGTCCCGAATACGTGCCCCTCAGCTCCGGGGGGGATGGGGTTGGCAAACCTCCAGTCGCGGGGGATCTCGAGCGGGTCGGTGAAGGGCGTGGGCGGCGCCAAAACGGGGGCGAGCAGGGCCACGGCGACCATGAACACGACCATGAAGAGACCGGCCATTGCGGTATAGTTGGTCCGGATCAGGTCCCAGGACTTGCGCGCCTCCCTCAACCTGGGCCTCAGCTCCGCCATCAGCGAGTCGGCGAAGCTCTTCTGGCTCTGTATAGGTACTCCCGCCATCTAGATTACTCCAATCGGACCCTCGGGTCCAGGTACGCGTAAAGGACGTCTACAATTAGGTTGACGATCACGTAGATGATGGCCGTGAGCAGCACGAATCCCATGATGGAAGCGATGTCCTGCCCCATGACAGCCTGAGCCGACCACCTGCCCAATCCGTTCCATCTGAAAATGCTCTCGGTGAGGACCGCTCCCCCTAGCATTCCTCCGAACACCAACCCGATCACGGTCGTAGTGGGAATGAGCGCGTTCTTCCTGGCATGCCGCCGGATCACGGCCGACTCCGGCACGCCCTTCGCCCTAGCCGTCCTCACGAAATCCAGGCCAAGCACCTCGAGCATGCTGTTCCTCATCATTCTTGTAATGATCGCGATTGACGCGAATGCCAGCGCTATCGCCGGCAGGACCATGTGCCATACCGCGTTCGAGAACAGCCCGTAATTGCCGACCAGGAGCGAGTCTATCAGCACGAAACCGGTCATGCGAGGTACCCCTCCGGCCTCGAATATGTATGTGTTGCTGACCCTTCCGCCGTCCGGGAACCATCCGAGGTTGAAACTGAACACGTAAAGCAGGAGGAGTCCGAGAACGAATATCGGGAGCGAAACGCCGATAAGGGAAACCACCCTCGTCACGTGATCGAACGGCTTGTTCCTCTTGACGGCCGCGGTGGTGCCCAGCGCGATCCCGACGACGATCGCGATGACCATGCTCACCGCCGCGAGTTCAAATGTTGCCGCAAATTTCTCCCCGATCGCCTTGGTGACCGGCTCATCCGCAGAAGTGGACCATCCCCAGTCACCCTGGAACAGGCCATTGAGCCAGTAAAAATATTGGTTTATCGCCGACTGGTCGAAGTGGTATTTCGCGTAGACCTGTTGTATCTGGCTCTCTGACATCTTCGGGTTGATGTAGGCGGCGCCGGGATCGCCAGTGAATCTTGTCAACGCGAAAACGATGATCGAAACACCAATCAGCACCGGAATGAGTAGGAAAAGCCTTCTGATCACAAACTGGTACATCCTCATTTACAGATCCCCCTTCCGAAGAGCCCACTCCTATCGCGCTTCGATAATGCAGGGCAATTTCTTGAACGCGATGCCGCTAGATAAACCATAGCCAAACCCTGCCTGACTTACTGTTTCTGAACACGGCGCCGCTATTTAAACAATGTGCGTTCAGCGGGCGCGCCACACGGAAGAATCGTTGCCGCGAGCGGCTCCGCCCTGCATACGTTGAGCCGGGCTCTCGAAGCCGAAACCGACATCACAGTGGCTCGGGCTTTGCCTCGCCTTTCCACGCAGGCGTCGAGCGGCCACTGAATGCACGGCGTAGTCCGCTTTCAGTGGTCAGTGCCAGTCCGCCGGAAATGGTCTGTGATCCGAGGAACGCTAAAGGAACGGAATAATCGGCTAGAATTAGGCTTTCGCATCGGTTGGAATCGGCGGAACCCGGACGGATGGGTTGAGCAAGCGAGAGGCAAGAAAAAAATGAGATATGAGGGCCAGAAGCCCTCTCAAATTGATAGCGTTTGGTCCCTGGCGATAAGCTCAGCGAGAATCGAGATCTCGAACTGACTATCTGTCGGAATCTTCGTGCCCTTCAACATCGCCGCCGCTTTCACGAGGTCGAACTCGTACGCGGGGACGTCGTCGAAGTAGCCAAACATGCCCTTCGGCACCACACCGTTCGGTTGGATTGCCATGCCCTTCATCACCTGGTCGTTGTAGGTGTCGAAGTCGAACGCATACGCGAACGCCTTCCTGACGGTCAGGTCGCGGAAGAAGTCAGCCGGGATGTTGTTCAGCTCCTTGTTGAGTCCAGTTGTGTTGATGTTCTGGTTCAGACCCAAGAAGTTCACGTTGAACGTCGAACTGTTAATCAGTTCTATATTAGTGTGGCTGTACAGTGTCTCCTGGATCGCCCTTGGGATGATCGCCGCGTCCAATGTGCCCGCGATCAGGCCACTGGCCCTCGCGTTGTCGGTCGGTACCTGCAGGACCAGAACGTTCTTGATCTTAGCAGGCGCGCGCCAGTATCCGTCCCAGCGGTCCATGGCCACGTGATCGTTCGATATGAACTCCAAGAACTTGTAGGCACCAGTGCCGATCGGGTTGGTGTTGACCCAGTCGAACGCGTCTTCCGAGAAGGGCAGGTCCGACGAGTGCGCCTTCGTGTTGTTCAGCGAAAGGACAGAGGCCGAGTTGAACGCCAGCCTGGAGACAAACGCCGGGTCGTTGACCGTCAGGTTGATCATGATGGTGTGGTCGTCCATGACCCACATGGCGTTGTCGAAGATCGACTGGTCGCTGATTCCGCCTGTCATAGTGCCGCTGCTGTCGAAGATCGCTGAGCCGTAGTCGTAGTAGTCCGGAATCATCACTTCACCGAGGATCCAAGCCGGCCCGGCACCGTCGTTCAGGCGCAGCTCCCTTTCGAAGCTGAACTTCACGTCCTGCGCGATGAGGTCGCTGCCGTCGTGGAACTTCACGCCGTCCCGGATGTGGAACGTGTAGTGCAGGCCGTCTGCGCTGATGCCCCCATTCGCCACCGTTGGTATTTCAGTGGCGAGCATTGGGATGAACTCCGAAGCGTGGGACCCGTTGTAGAACACCAGGGTCTCGAACACGTTCTGGAGTACCTCGCCGCCCGCCGTCTCGTAGTCCTGAGCCGGGTCGAGGTAGTCGGGGTTGCCTGCGATCGTACCAAAGGTGAAGGTGTCGATCGGGTTAGCGGGTATGCTAGAGGTCTTGTTGAGCAGGTAGTAGTACAGGTTGGAGTACATTGGGTTGAACTCAAAGCCGGTGATCCACTTGTTGCCCGCGTACAGGTTCGCACCCTGAGCCATCCAGACGTACAGGCATTCCTTCTGCACCGCCAGGGCTATCTCGTGCAGCTGGTTTGAACGCACCGTCTCGTTGAGTTCGGTCGCGCTCTGCCTCACCATGGAGTCCAGGAATGGGCTCGAGTAGCCAAGGCTGCGCAGGTACGTACCCTGGGAGAGTAAGAACGGCACAGTGTAGTCGTTCGGGTCCGCGTAGTCAGGCGCCCATCCTAGGAAGAAGAGCGGCATGGCGCCTGACCTCTGCAACGCTAGGTATTGGGACCATTCAAGGCCGGTGACCGTGATGTGGATCTTCCCGGGGTTGAGGCTCTCTAGGTTCGTCTTCATCAGTTGACATCCGGTCTGTCTTGCAGTGTTGCCACTGTTGTAATAGATTTCCAAGCTGAAGCCCCTGTCCAACCAGTTGTTGGGCTTCTTTTCGGTGGTACTCGACTGGGTAAGCATCACTGCTGCTGCGGCGGCGATGAGGATTATCACGATAACGGCGGCGATAATCATCGTCCTTCCGCTGCGGGCAGGCTTAGCACCAGCGTTTGAACTGCCTTCCATTTGCTTTCCTCCTTTCTTCTCCCACACTCAAACGGTAGGGAAAACTGGTCCAGAATAGAGGTTTGTTGCTATATATAACTTATCGGCACCCAGATGGTTAGCCAGCAGGTCAAAGGTCAATTGCCTAGCCACTCCTTTGACGAACCTCTGGTTCCTCATGTGGTGTTCGGCCTTTGGGGGCGGACGTCCTGCGATGATCCAACGGGGTGCTCAAGTACGAAGGTTCTAGAGCAGGCGGTTCTAGCTGGTAGAAGATACGTCACGATATCGGTCACCACCCCTCCTCCAATGAATCGGTCGTAAGGACGATCGTCCGCGACCTAGTCAAGAGGCGCGTCGCGGCTTGCGCGAACCGATTCCGCGTCCGTTCGCTCCACCGCTGGAAGCAAGATATCGAACAGACCGATGAGGTCAGCGTCCTGTCAAAAACATGGTCCTCCGATTCCTTCCGAGTGACGAATGCTATGGCCAGCATGTATCCGGGTGGAGCGCCTTGCATCGTGAGACATGGTATCTCGAGGGATTTCGCCCATTTCCGGACTGGATCAGGGCATCCACAGAACGACATGCGTAGGGTTTCTATCGAAGATGATCTTCCGGGCCCACTTGAGCTTGCGCCTCTTCCTTTCCAGGTCCTTGCCCTCCGCCCTGCGTGGGTTCTCGAAATCGAACCCCAGGAGGTTCACCCTCCGCGCCCCGAAATGACGAGCGAGCTCCACCGCTCGGTCGCCGTCCGTGAACCCACCATAATTCTTCCGTCCACCAAAAGGGGTCGATTGCGTCGTACCGACGATCGGCCCTCGGAAACGCGGTACGATCTCCTTCACCCTCGCTGTGTTATCTCCATGAGCGAGGATCACGGCCACCGCCCCCGCTCCATTGGCCATGAGCTGAGGTTCCACCTCGCCATCAAGATCGGTGACGATGATGTCCGGCCAGAGGCGACGGTGCATCAGAGTGCTCGTAGCCCCATCAGCCGAGATTAGCGTGCCGCGAGGTGAGAGCGCGTCCAGGTCGGAATCGAGGTTCGGACCGTCGCCGCATACCGTCGCCTCCCAGCCAACGATCCTCTCCAGGCAGATGTCGTCGCACTCCTCCTTTCCGGCTAAGAGGGAGTCGAGAATGGCGGCCGATTCCTCATCCTTCTGGCGAGAGAGACCGAACTCCCGCACGATTTCCAGATAAATGGGCTCCCATTCCGTGAATTGCACTCCAACCACCTAGTTGGAGGACTCCACGCCCTCCGGCGATTCGCTCTCCGCCAAGGCTTGAGGGGATTGCGCCCGCATGGCGAAGTTCAGCAGGCCCCCGAATGTCGCCAGTAGGAAACCGGTCACGATCTCCAGGACGATGAATGCCTCGTTGTAGTGACGGTAGTTCAGGAAGTACATGGTGGCGTCGATCGCACCTTGGCTGATGAACCCTATGGCAAACACCGAGAGAGTGACAACGATGAATGTCCAGTGCACCTTGCCAGTGAGGAAATATTGGTTGACGAACTTGCCGGTGGTATAGGAGAAAACGGCGAATATGCCGAGCCATAGCATCGCGCCCAGGAAGAGCAACACCTGAAGCGTCAGGTCGTTGGACTGTGCGCTCCGCGCCGCATCCAGACCGTAGGTGATCCCTCCGATGAGGAGGATGACGGACAACACCGCAAAGGGGATCATCTGCGAGCCTGAACGGATGGCCCGCCCCGTGCGCAGGAAGCCTTGCTCCATCTTCTCGCCCACCTTGTAGGCGTAGAAGATGAGATACAGGCCAAGCACTATGGCGATGGCCCCCAGCCCCATTTCCGATATCAAACCGAAAGCGGGAGTGGCCATGTACTGGAAGAACTTGGGGAAGACCGCGAACATGCCCAGGACCGTCAGCACCAGACCAATGGGCGGGAGCACCCGCTTGCGCACCTTGTCGTCCTGGAACATCTTCAGGAGGATGTAGTAGGTGCCTTCCACGGTCGGCGCCTGTTTCACGAAGACCCGCTTGACCGAGTCGACCTTGACCCGGGAGGCGACCATGGGGAAGATGTATTCGTCCTCGGCCCCGTCGCTGACCAGCACCACTCGGTCGGGCTTGATCATCTCGAGCACGTTCTCCAGCTGAGTGGCGAGCACCAAATCCGATTCGTAGCCGACCTTGACATCGCCGCAGATGGTCGCAATCTCGGCGTCGATGCCCTTCTTGACCATCTCCTCGTAGATGCTGATGGCCGCCAGGATGGTGTTCACGTCCGAGTCCTCGGGGTCCTTGAGACCCAGCCCCAGGGCTGCGTCCAGGTTCTCCTGCCTGCCCACGAACGGGCTGTTGAGACCGGCTTTGGACCCGAAATCGTCGTCCCGATCAACGCTGAGGACCAGTATCTTCATCCGCTTCTCTATCCAGTATTGCCATATTTTAATCTTTTTGTTACCAAAGATGTCCCCGGCCCCATCCAGGTCGTCTCGGTGCAGGCCCTTTATCCCCCTTTCCCATAGGAAACACATCCTATGAAGACGCAAGCCAGCGACCAAGCCTCCAGATCTGTTCCAGGAGCATGGAAGCCATCCTCAATCCGGACCATCCGGGCGAAAAAGATTATTATCATGTACGGGGGTTCTTGATAGATTGGATGGAGAGAAAACCGGGATTCAAGGAGTGCCCTCGATGCGGACTGAGGAACAAACCCTCGGTTGCCCAGTGCGATTTCTGCGGCTGGGAGTTCCAGGGCGCCTCCGATGAATGGTCCTCCCATGTGAAAGTACTGGAGACGCTCAACCGAGAGACCGATTCCATAGTCCTGGGCGACGAGCTCTCCAAGAAGATCGAGTCTACCATCGTTCACGCCAGTCGGGAAGTGGTGGCGGCCCAGCGCACCGAGCCTCGAGGATTGGCGAATACCGACTCGCCAGTGAGCGAGGAAGAGCTTCAGTCAGCGGGTAAGAAATGGACGGCGGACCACATGACCCCGGTGGACATGCCTTCGGCGGAGATGCGCGAGGTCAAGGCCTTCGTAGACACCATGATCGGCCAGCCGGTCTCTGAGCCACCCGCCCCCTCACTGATGGCCGAGAAGCAGGTGGTCGAGGCCCCGGTCAGTCCGATCGGGGAGCTTCGCTCGGAGCTACCTGTGGCCAAGGCGAGCAGATTCGGCAAGAGCATGAGGCTGCCAGTGGGGATCATGGCTGCGGGCGTAGTGGTGTATTTGGTCGCCTTGGAGCTCTATTCCATCACCGCCTTGGATACGTCTGTGGGATGGGGAGTGGCCATCGCCAGTGCCTTCACCATCACCCTGGGGGCGGGCTTCGCTTACGAAGCTCGGGAAATAGGGAGGGGTCCGATCGAACCGGTCATCGGCACGGTCGAAAGTGCCCCCAACGAGGTGGTCATCTGTCCCAAATGTAACGAACTGGTGAGCGAGAGAGCGGACTCCTGTCCCAACTGCGGGGCCAGGTTCCACGACATGGACTGAGGTAGGAGTAGGTGCAATGAAGATCATCTGGCATGGCCATTCCTGTTTCGAGGTCTCCGACAAGGTCACGGTGGTCATCGACCCCCATGACGGAAAATCCCTGGGCATCAAGACACCCTCGGTCAGGGCGGACGTATTGTTGATCAGCCACGATCATTTCGATCACAACTGCTCCCGCATCGTGAAAGGCGATTTTGTCACTATGAGGGAGCCGGGAAAGAAGGAGCTGAAAGGGATCAAGGTGCTGGGACTGTCGGCCTACCACGACGACGCGGAGGGGACGAAACGAGGCAAGGTCACCCTATTCAGATTCGACATCGGAGGCATACGTTTCTGCCACTGCGGCGATCTTGGGCAAGACCTAGGTGATCAGCAGGTGCAGGCGTTGGGGAAGGTGGACGTGCTTTTCGTTCCGGTGGGCGGGGTCTTCACCTTGGATGGGGAAGGGGCGCAAAGGCTCGTGGACCGGCTCCAACCGAAGGTGGTGGTCCCCATGCACTTCCGCATCGGAGGGCTTTCGCTCTCGATTCAGACGGTGGATGGGTTCCTGGCTGGCGTTCCTGAGAATAGAGTGAGGCGGGTGGGCAACGAGGTCGATCTTGAGAAGGAGGACCTGCCGGAGGACACGGAGTATTGGGTCTTCTCGCCGTGAGCGCCAATATCAGCAACAAAGGGTTCTATTGAGGGCTTCTAGATGAGGTAGAGAGCATCCTCGACCCGGCCGAGCTCGATGGGGGTGCTCTTGTTGCCTACCACCCCCCCTTTGGAGTTGGCGATCATGCAGGCCCCGATCAGGGGCGCTCCATAGTTGAGCGTGCCGATGGCGGCCGGGACCTTGAAGACGCTTCGAACGAGTTCCATCTCGGCCGGCGTGCTCGCTGGGTGGCACAACGCTCCTTTGTCAGTGACGATACAGGCCGAACCGACCGTCTTGTGCTCGGCGATCGTTCCCTGATGCAGCTCGACCTGGAGCGTGTCCTCGATAGCCTTGAGGGTCTTGCGTCCCAGATCGGGGTTGGCCAGCGCCCCATGGTCATTGACCAGGATGTTGTTGCCCGAAGCGTTGATCTTGTCCGCGATGCGGTACACCGGGAAGAATCGGGAGAGATGCTCCACCTCGGCATTGGTGGCCATGTTCGTGACCACCGCTCCGTAGGAGTTCAGAGAGAGAAGCGAACCGATGAGGTTAGTGCTGCCTACGGTGACGCGCTCCACCTTCACTTGCAGAACTTCGGTGATATCCCTGATCAATGAATCGGGGGCGTCACGCGGAACGAAAGCGTACTCGTTGTTTGCCGCACAATGAACCCCGACGTAGGGATTACCGAGGTAATGGGAAAGGCGCAACATTCGCTATGCCATCACTCTTCGGGCAGGGAGACCTCGACCAGTCCGTCCTCGAACTTGACCGCTTTCACCCTGACCTTCGCCGGCGGCTTCTGTATGCCCCTGGCCCAGACCAACTCGTTGAGCTTCTGGTCAATCCAAACGTCCTCAGGCTTCGCCTTCATATGCTTGGCCACATGCACGCGGATCTCGTTCACCGCCTTCCTCGATTTCTTGGAGCGGGGTGAGGCCTTGGCCGTCAGCAAGGGAATGATCATGATCTGCTCTTCTTCGGCCATGCGCATCACTCCTTCAGCTTGTTGCGCCGCCAGGTCCTCCGCTTTGGATGGCGGAGGAAGGTGCGGTTGGTACGCATCATGACCCAGGCAGGAACTCTGCGGTTCTGCTTGACCTTTCGAAGTAGGCGCGATTTCATCGCCGGGGGTTTGTTCCTAGTCATAACTGTCACTTCCTCTCTATGCTGATCTCTCTCTTCTGGGGTGCTACCTTGCGCAGGATGGTCTTAAGCATGGCATCGTCCACCTGCTGACTGATCCTTCCCGCCTGCACGAGCGCAATGAGCTGGTCCTCCACCGAGCGAGCAATCTCTGGATAGGCCATCTTCAGGGTGGCCAACCGGTCCCTTGCCTCGTTGGTGAGTATCTGACGCATGATCGCCTGCTTCTGCTGGTCGACCTGGCGTTGCTGCTCCGCGGCCATCATCTGCTGCTCCTGTTGATGTTGCAGTTGGGCCATCTTGCGGCGCCGCAGTCCCTCCAGCTCGTTGTCTTCCATTTCGCTCCCCTCATTTCTTCTGTGAATCCGTGATCTCCTTGGCCAGCGCGTCCAGCATCTTCTGCCCTTTGGGCGTTATGACGCGGCCCTTGTTCTTGTTCTTCGCCACCAGACCGCTTGCCTCCAGCTGCATGATGCACTTGCGAGCGATGTTGCGCGAGCCCTTGACCGCCTTGTTCGGTCTCGAACCGCGATCAGCGAAGCCGCCGTATTCCTCGGCCAAACGGGAGCTTCCGATGGGCCCCATGATGTACACCTTGCGCAGAATCGAGGCTGCGCGCGTGTGCCACCAGTCTCGTTGTGCCGGTGCCTTTTCAGTATGCCTTCCCGTGCGTGCGAACTCCGCCCATTCAGGCGGCTTGATCGTGTCGATCTCCCGCAGCTTTATCGCTGTCTTCTCGATCAGCTTATCCGCGGGGACGTCGTAGACTGTGACCATTCTGACCTACCTCTGATTGAGTGTAACTCGTCTCAATCGTCGGACAACTCAGGCCGCCTAACTAGGTCCCATTATAAAAGTGTTTTCCTGGTAGGGAGCTTGATCGGGAGCTGCTGGTGCGTGCGGCGTGCGAGAACCGGCCTCATCTGTGTGTTCCTAGGGGTCTGCCGCCCTCGACCGAGATGTGAGCGATCCTATTCGTTCCTGCAACGATGCATCGACACCAGGAAGGCCATTATCGCCATGGCCGCGATGGTCATCAATGCGTGAGGGGTAGGTCGCGGGAGCAGTCTTGAAGTATGCCTTCCGTCGTTCCTTGACCCGTGAAGACGATCATCGCCATGACCGGCTCCTCAGGCTCGATCTATGGGATCAGATTGCTCAGGACATTGACCGGAGAGAAGGTGCTCATCGTCTCGGACACTGGTAAGCGGATCCTTGAGTACGAGACGCACCTGAGAATGGAGGAGGTCGTGGCCTTGGCGGACCGGACCTATGAGGACTCCGACCTCTTTGCCGCCCCCGCATCGGGCAGCTACTTGTTCGACTCAATGGTCATCATCCCCTGTTCGGAGAGCACCTTGGCCAAGATCGCGAACGGGATCGCTGACACCTTGATCACCAGGACGGCGGCCGTGGCTCTCAAGGAAGGGCGGAGGTTCATCCTCGTGCCTCGCGAGACACCAGTAAGCGCGATAATGTTGGAGAACGAACTGAAGCTCGCTCGTCTGGGCGTCGCCATACTGCCAGCATCTCCGGGCTTCTATCCTCGCCCAGAGAGCGTGGAGGACATGGTCGATTTCGTGGTGGGCAAGGTGCTGGACCGGCTCGGTGTCGGGCATGAGCTTTTCAAGCGCTGGGAATGAACGAAGAGGGATGGAAGGCGTTCCCCCATTGGTCCACGGATCATAGAGCTTATTCTTTCTTCTTGCCCTCGGCCTTCTCCTTCGCCTTGGCGGACATCTTCTCCTCGCGGCCTACGCGCTGCAGCCGACCGGGCGCCCACCAGTTCCACTTGCCCAGCAACGAGACTATGGCTGGCACCAGGTAGATGCGGACGACGGTCGCGTCCACCAGAATAGCGAACATGAGGGCGAAGCCGAACTCTTGTAGCAGCGAACCCTGAGAGAGCATCAACGTGCCGAAAGCTCCGGCCATGATCAGGCCGCAGGCGGTGATGACCCCACCGGTGTGCTCCATGGCATGGACGATGGCGTCATTGGTCTCCCTGCCCTTGGACGCCTCTTCCCGTATGCGGGTGGTGATGAAGATGTCGTAGTCCATGCCGATGCCCAGGCATATGACCAGGAGGATCATGGGTATCATCCAAAGAACCGGTACCCCTTGGCCGTACTGGAACACCACCATGGTGGCGGCGATGGTCCAGGAAAGGCTCAGCAATATGGTGATGATGGACCTCAGGGGACTGATCATCGATCCCAGGACGATCATGAGCACGAGGTATATGCCCACGACCACCACCACCCCGATGAGGTTGAAGTCGCCCTGCACCATGTTCGAGATGTCGTACATGGAGGCGGTCGCACCTCCCACGTAGGTTGCTAGGATGCGCGAATCCTGCCTGTCCAGGTTGGCCGCGATGACCCTGATCTGGTTGATGGAGTCGATGGACTCCTTGGCAAATGGCTCGGCCTTGAAGACCACGGTCATGAGCACGGCGTGAGTGTCGTTCTTGCCCACCATGCCCCGCATGATCCCCTTGAACACCTCTTGCTGCTGCAGCGGATAGTGGCTCAGGTTCCACCATTGGAAGCTCGGATCTCCCAATGGACGGGTAGGGCTGAGAACGCTCTGCACGTTCGTCAGGTTGCCAAGTTGCATGGTGACGTTGTCGATGGAGCGCATCTCGGCGACCGAGAAGTTGTTGCTCACCACCACTGGATAGGTCATGTTCAGGGCCACCTGAGTGGGGGTGGTCTTGCCTGCTCCAAAGCCGTGACTCAGGACCTCCAGGCCCTGCTTGCTCTCCGTGTCGGGCATGGCGCTTATGAAATCGTAGGAGGTGTCCAACGTCAGCACCATGTAGGTGGTGGGGATGGAGACGAGCACCGCTGCCACTACGAGGATTTTAGCGTGCTTGATGGAGGCCTTGGCGGCCCTAACGAAGTAGCCATCCTTCAAGGACCTCTTTATCTTGGGGATGAGCTTCGAAGGCCAGAATATCCTGTCGCCCAGGAGCATGAGGACCGAAGGAAGAAGGGTCAATGAGGCCAACAGCGCGACGGTAATCCCGAACGCCAGCCCGATCCCCATGGACTTGAGCATGGAGAAGCGGCCGATGGCGAGGACGCCGAATCCGATTATCACGGTTGCGCCGGAAGTGGCGATGGACTCGCCCGCCCAGGTGACTGAGGTTCGGACGGCATCCTCCTTGTTCAGGCCCCTCAACCTTTCCTCACGGTAGCGCGAGAGGATGAAAATGCAGTAGTCGCACCCTGCCCCCATCATCGAGGTGATGAGCAGCATGAGCACGCTGTAGTGCACCGACATCAGGTAGGAGAGGAAGAAGATCGCCGCGTAGCTCATGCCTAGTGCCACTCCGATGACCATGGGAGGAATGGAGGAGGCGACAAAGGAACGGAAGAAGACCCCGATCAAGACCAGGACCAATAGAATGGTGAAGGGGTCGACGCGGCCTACGTCCTCGTTGGTCGCGTTCTGGATATCCACGCCGAGGGGATCGTTGCCGGTGACATACACCCTTATTCCGACCTTTCCAGCGGTGGCCTGTTTCACGATATCTCGAACGATCGGCACCGCCTTGGCCCCGGCGGTTGAGTCCTTGAAAAGCAGGGGGATGAGCATGGTGGTGTTCTGCGGGGTGTTCACGAAGCCGCTGACCACGGCCTCGATGGGAGGGATGGGGAACTCGGGTATGGTGTAGTTCTCCACCAAAGATCTGGCCATGTCATTCCAGAACTTCTGTGGCATGTTGGTGGGATACTGCCCTACCTCGGCCACCAACCAGGCTTTGGCGCCGGTCTGAGAGACGATCAGCCCGGTCACGAACTGGCTGATGGCCTCCGGATTCCTGAAACTCTGCCAGCCCAGCTGTTGATAGATGGCCAGGACGAGCTGCCCTTGCGCGCCGCCGATGGCGGTGGCGAAGTCTTGGACCGAGAGACCGACCATGAGCCGAAAGTCGGCCTCATTCGGCGCTTGAGCGGTGGTGTTGTTCCAACGGCCGTGGAAGATGTCGAAGTAGAGATGCACCAACTGTCTCTCCTGCGCGGTCACGTTGGGAAGGAGGATGTCGATGGCCACGGAGAACAATGCCTTGTCCACCTGGTTGATGAAGTGATAGTCAGCGAAATCGCCAAGGTCGAAGCTGAACCGGACCAGGGTGAGGAAGATGCGCATCTCTTCGTCGAAGAAAGGCATCTGGACGAAGCCGTTGAACGCCTGGCTGATCGAATGGCCCGCTCTGATGTCCGGATTGGTCGTGGCTATGCTCGCGTTCCAGGCCTCGGTATAGTTGCCGAACCATGTCTGCGCGATCGTCCTTTCCGTGGCGTTCATCCTTGCATATATCGGCTGCAACGCCAGCACTGTCTGGTCATAGGCCAAGGAATCGACCACATGCGGAGGCAGGGGCGCGCTCGCGTTGATCTGCTTCCAGATGCTTAGGTGGATCGATGGGATCCCATAGAGCACGAAGGCCGTCACATTGGTCTCGTTGAACAGCGTCCTGTATTCCAGGGGCAGCTCGAAGAGCATGAAGGCGGTGAGATTGGTGGTGTTCCAGGCGATGTGATATCCTTGGTTCATGGCCCCGAGCAAGGGCGCGGTGAGCGTGGCCGTCACGTTGTAGATGGAGGAAGCGATGGCTGTCGCTCCGATTTGGGACTTGATCTGAGAAGCGGTCCGATTGAGGATATCCAGGGTCGCTTTCTTGGTGGCGTTGTCGAATACGTTCGGGCTGGTGATGACGATGATGGTAGAAGCGGACTCGACCC
This sequence comes from Methanomassiliicoccales archaeon, assembly GCA_026394375.1. Classification (NCBI taxonomy): domain Archaea; kingdom Methanobacteriati; phylum Thermoplasmatota; class Thermoplasmata; order Methanomassiliicoccales; species Methanomassiliicoccales archaeon. The sequence goes on along the minus strand of JAPKYJ010000024.1, from coordinate 44,781 downwards.
CGCTGGTGAAATGCTTGTTGATGAAAGCCGTGGCTTCGGAGGAAGGCAGATCCGCCGGGGCCATGTCCGTCTCCTCGTACTGCACCGCATCGAAGGCCTTCGGGGCGAAATAGGCCGCCGGAAGCAACAGGATGATCCATATTGCTATGATCAGTTTGTAACGCTTGATGACCGTGTTCGCTATCTTCTTGAAGACCATGCCGGACCAACCTTCGAATCGATCACCGCCGATCGCGCAGGGGATGCATTCGCGACCGATTCCCGCCGCGTCTCCTCGGACCGATTTGGGCAAATACTAGCGGATTGGAATAAAAAACCTTGGCCATTGATTTCTGATTAGGGACACTTCACTCGATGTAGATCGCAGGGCGTCTGGGCTGCGCTCCCCTGGCCTTGCGCTGCGGGTCCGGAGCCTCAGGATCGTCCGCTCTGTGAACGAGAATGTCACAGCCAATTTCCGCCGCCAGGAATGGGGCCGCCTCCATGAGATAGCGTACCTCGTCGAAGAGAACGCTCAGCCTTTCCAGCTCTGCCGAAGAACGCTTCATGAGGTCCTCGGCCTTTCGGCGGGCGAAGTCTGCCGCCTCCTTGCCCCGCTTCTTGATCTCCTCGTCGCTCATGACCGCCTTCGTGAGATTGGGCACGTTGAGATGCTTCCCTCTGGCCATGTCAAGCGCTTTGAGGCATACCCTTGATTTCCATTCTGGGGAGGTGTAGAGGTGCACGATCTTTGGCTTGATGCCCGTGACCTTGAGGATCTCGTTGATGTCATCTAAGACCGAACGAAGGAACTCCTCCGCCTCCTCCGCCTGGCGATCCACTTCACCTAGACGAACTCGTGGAAATTCCTCCGCAGAGACCAGTCCTTTCGATCCGATTCTCGACCACAGCTCCTCCGCCAGGTGTGGGGTTATCGGGGTCATGCAGCGCACCCATATGTCCAGGACGCGTTTTGCGACCTCGCCGTTGCAGCCCCCCCGCCGGGAATACCAGCGCACGTCGTTGAACATCTCGAAATAGATGGTATTGGCCAGGGTGCGCAGGTCGTAGTCCTTCATGCAGTCGTGGATTTCCACGATGCGAGTGTTAGCCCGGGAGAGCAACCAGCGATCGGCATCCGTGAGCTCCTCCAGGCACTCAAGGCGATCCAGTTCGGCGACCGTGGACATGATCCGGTCGATCCGCCCCTTGTAGTTCTCGACCGCCTCCTCCTCCCATTCCACATCCGCGAAGGGAGAGGCGATGTGCGTGTAGTAGAAGCGCATGGAGTCCACGCCGAAGCGCTCGGCCGCACCAGGTATCGGTTGAGCTCCGCCCTTGGACTTGGATATCTTCCCCCCCTTTCCAACGATGTACCAATGGACCAGTATCCCCTGGGGCCAATGCCTCTTGTCCATGATCGCTACATGATTCATGAGGAAGGCGGGGAAATGCACCGTCATGTGCTCCTTGCCACCCAGATTGATGTCCAGCGGGTACCAGTACTCCACTTCTGCCCGCATGGCCTCCAGAGTGGTGCTGGCGATGCCGCTTCGCTCTGCCACCTCCTCCCTCAGCCCCCTTCCCAGATAGACATGGTCCAAGACCTCTTCCGTCAGCTGTTCCGCTTGCACCTCGCCCCTGGAAACGAAATGGGATATCAGGTAGAATGCAGGGTATAGCGTGGAATCGGAAATGGCCTCGATGATCCACTTCTCGTCGAATGGGAAATGTGTGCCGAGCCAGTTGCCCTGTCTCACGCAGGCTCTCTCCCGGAACCAATCCAACACCCCGCCGATGTTCTGAGAGTATTCTTGGGGCATGATGTGCATGTTCTTGGCCTGCTCCTTGCTCTCCAAGGTAAGCAGGGGATTGGCATAGTCGATGAACCATTGGTCAGGGACTTTACGGATGACGACCTTGCCCCCGCAACGGCATATGACCTCCTCCGAAAGGTCGTAGAACAGGGCCGCTTCGCCAGCCGAGAGCATCATCGCACGGATCTTCTCCTTGGCCGTCTCCACGGGCATGCCCGCGAACTCCTGGCAATTGGAATTCATCTTCCCGGTGTGGAAGCCAGCCTTGTATATCTCCTTCTTCGCCTCCAGGAGCTGAAGGTCCCCCGACCTCTTGATGCCCATCCTCTCCACGATCTCCACGGCCGGCAGGGGCTCCCATCCTTTGGTCTCGATGATGGCGATGGGAACGATTGCCCGAACCTCAGAAGGGTCGAGTCCGAACTTGGCCATGGTTTCTGGGTCGTCCTGGATGTTCTTGAGAGCGATCCAATCGTCCGGTGCGTCGGAGGGCACGCTCGTCACCAGTCCCGTCCCCACGTTGGGGTCGCAGAAGGAAGCAGGAAGCACCATGATCTCGCGGTGGATGACCGGCGCGATGCATTTCATCCCGACCAGATCACGGCCATTGACTGTGCCCACTTGTTCTAGATCGTCCATCTGATAGCGAAGCTTGTCCAGCGCCGGTTGGCTGATGACCCAGGTATCGTCCCCTTTCCTCACTTTGGCGTAATAGACGTCCGGATTGATCCAGAAGTTGGTCTGTCCGTAGACCGTCTCCGGACGCAGGGTGGCCGCCATGAGGTACATGTCGCCGCATCTGAACTTGAGCAGGGTGTATTCCTGCGTCTCGGCATTGCCTCCACGTTGAAGGTCGGTCTCGGAAGCATCGATAGCCACCGGTCCGCAGGACACGCAGGCTGGCGCAAAATACGGTTTCTGGATGAGAAGTCCTTTCTCCATCAACTTGCGGAACTGCCATTGGATGAACTTGCCATATTCTGGATAGATGGTAGAGGTGAAGCGACGCCAATCGGCCAGGAATCCAAAGCGACGCCAGTAGTCGTTCACGTAGACCTCGTTGAAGAACTTGACCACCTTGATGGGGTCCTGCAGTTCCTCCAGTCTGTCCTCGGGGCAGCCGTTGTAAAGGAGGTACTCGATGGTTTGCCGGTCGTTGTTGCGCACGCGCTTGGCCAGACTTATGGCGCCGTTGCCTGTGGCATGAGTGCCAACCGGGAAGAGCACGTTGAATCCGGTCATTCGCTTGTATCGGGCGATTGAATCCACATAGGTGTATCCCCGCATGTGGCCGACGTGCAAATAGCCGGTCACGCCTGGATAGGCGAAGATGATCATGAACTTGGGGCGACCGTCTGGGTTCGACTCGTTGAGTTTGGCGGAATACCATTGCTCCTGCCATTTTGCCTCGATGTGAGACCAGTCGTCAGCCATCAGATTACCTTTCCCCGGTTATGAGGGTGGCTGATAAATAGGGTTTCGGTGGTCGTTTTTCATCCCGTGACGTGATTTTGGTGATTGTGCCGGGAGGCTAATGTTCGGCTCAGTATGACTTCGTATGACAATGACGCAAATATTTATATATTCGGGTAAGACATTCATATGACAGTCTGCGCTGCGGACACTGGTGAGAACAATGGACGGAGAGAGAATAACCCTTCGGCTAGAGCCGGAAGACCTCGAGCTTCTGGACAGCTTCATAGAGAAGCGTCCGGAATTCGCTTCGAGATCGCAGCTCGCCCGAATGGCGATCCGCGCGTTCATTGAAGGGGCACAAGTATCATCGGTGTCAGAGGAGATGGGCAACCGTGTGACGGTGGAGCTGCCAAGGGCTGCGCTCTTCGTCGTCCAAGCGATGGTGCGAGAAGGCGTCTACAACTCCGTCGGTGGGGCGATCGAGGAGACGGTCCGGAAGGAGTTCCTCAAGCCGGAGTACCTGGAAGAGATGAAGAAGAGGGTGCTCGAGGCGCGGGACGCGGTCAAGATGCTCCCCTAGAGCGGCAAGGACGAAAGTTGGGCTGTCTGGCAGGTTGCTGGGCAGAAGGGATGGGGTGCACGGTTTCAACGAACCGTTAGGTCACCTGTTCCTGAAAGATAGACCGGGAGGCCTGGGGACATGGACAAGAGCGCAAGAACTGAGCAGATCGTGACGATGCTCAGCAAGGGCATGATCGAGCCCAAGATTACGGTAGTTGGGTGCGGTGGTGCCGGGAACAACGTGGTGCAAAGGATATACGAGGACTGCAGGACCAGAGTGGAGACCGTCGCTGTCAATACCGACGAGAAGAAGCTGGATAGTATCGAAGCGAGCAAGAAGGTATTGATAGGAAAGGACATCACTCAAGGCTTGGGCGCTTGCGGCTTCCCCGAGGTGGGGGAGTACTGCGCCGAGAGGGCGAGGGACGCCTTCAAGCAGGTCCTGGATGGCAGTGACATCGTCATCATAGTGGCAGGGATGGGCGGCGGCACCGGGACCGGGGCAGCGCCAATCATCGCCGAGGTGTCCAAGGAGCTTGATGCGGTGACGTTCGCGATCGCCATCAACCCGTTCTCATACGAGACCGAGAGGTTGAAGAAGGCGAGCGAGGGCATTCGCAGGCTGCGTGAGGTCACCGAGACCACGGTGGTGCTTGACAACGATCGTCTGCTGCAGTTCGCGGGAGACAGTCCGATCTCGGAGGCCTTTGCGGTGATGGAGCGTTCCATCATCAAGATCATTGACTCGCTTTGCCTGCAGATTGGTGAGTCGTTCATCAGTCAGATCACCCCGGAGATCGAGGAGATGGTGCAGAAGATCGACGAGGAGGATATGTGCGGACTATCGCCGCTCGCCACCCCCGAAGCAGAGCTCATCCACGCCTCCATCGGTGAGATGGATGACAAGGACGTGGGTGGAGGGTTGGGCGATCCGTTGATGCTGCGCTAGAGAGAAACACCTGCCTTTCAGACCTCCGCGGGCCCATTCCGGCCCGCGCACCCTACCTTTTCTGATCTGAACGACGTCGGACAGAGACAGCTTTCGCGGCTGCACACTTATTACATACCAAGGGAATCAAGCCGCATGCGTTTGGCCGTCCTCATCAATCCCATCGCGGGCATGGGCGGGAGCGTGGGGCTCAAAGGAACCGATGGAGACGATGTCATACGCGAAGCTGTCCATAGAGGTGCGAAGCCAATGGCGGAGGACCGTATGCGAACAGCATTGGCGTCCGCCGGGGACCTAACGCAAGCGGAGATCATCACGTGCGGAGGGCCAATGGGGGAGAATGCGCTCAGCTCCCTGGGCATTGGTCATGAAGTGGTCTATATCACTCCAGATGATCCCAGTGCCAAGGACACGATGCAGGCTTGCGGACGGTTCTTGGATAGAAAGGCGGAGTTGCTTCTGTTCGCAGGAGGGGATGGCACGGCCAGAGATCTGCTCGATGCTATCGGCACGTCGATGCCGGTGATAGGCGTGCCTTCCGGGGTCAAGATGCATTCCGCGGTCTTCGCCAACTCTGCTAGGGACGCTGGTGCCCTGCTCTCTAACCACCTGAGAACCAAGCTCCAGCTCCGGGAAGCGGAGGTCATGGACATTGACGAGGAAGCCTATCGTCAGGGAAGGCTGAGCGCCAAGCTCTATGGGTATCTCCTCATGCCCTATGACCGCAGACTGGTCCAGCCGATCAAAGGGGAGGTGGAAGGGCTCAGCGTGGAGGAGGAGAAGGAGGAGATAGCGGAGTATTTCGTCGAAAAGCTTGATCCTTCCGCCCTCTACGTTCTCGGACCTGGCACGACCTTGGCTGCCGTGGCGCAGCGCATCGGCCTGGAGAAGACGCTTCTGGGTGTCGATCTCATCCAGAATAGGCGAATGCTGGCGAAGGACGTCACAGAAACGGACATCCTGCGGGCGCTCGACAGACATCCTCAGAGCAAGATAGTTGTCACGCCGATCGGCTCCCAAGGGTTCATCTTAGGAAGGGGGAACCAACAGATCTCCCCTGCGGTCATCAAGATGACCGGACAAGACAACTTGGTCGTGCTCTCCGCGCCGAGCAAGCTCGCCACCATTCGGACGTTGAGAGTGGACACCGGGGACCCTCAACTCGACATTTCTCTTCGCGGTCACCGGAAGGTCCTGGTAGGCCGGGGAAGATGGAAGATGATGCGGGTCGAATAGGTCATCGTTCTTTCGAAGCGCCACGGGCGTATTCGAAGCCTTTGTCGAACGCCTCGCCGTTCATGTCGCGGGACTTCTCACGCACGCTCTCCTGCAGGACCGCCCTTACCAGCTTTGGCTCCAGAGGCAGAGCGCGAGAACCGCATAGCGCTCCGAGCAGCACTGAGTTGGTGGCGAGCTTGCTGCCTGCTCGCAGCGCTTCGCCGCTCGCATCGAAGGAATACAACTTGACCTGGGCGTGTCTGATGGCGCTCATGATGTCCTCCACGGCCGGGTACACCTCCTTCCCGCTGACCACTCCAGCGGGCAGGATGGGAGCCAGGTCGGTGATGACGGTCGTGCCTTGATGAGCGTAGTTCATGGCCCGGTAGGTCTCCAGGGGCTCGAAGCCCAGGATGACGTCCGCCCCGGCCAAAGGTATGAGGGGGCTGATCACGCCCTCTCCGAAGCGTACCACGGACGTGACGCTCCCTCCCCTTTGCGCCATGCCATGCACCTCGCTGATGACGACCTCTTCTCCAGAACGCAAAGCTGCTTCACCCAGCACGCGAGAGGCGAGCAGCACGCCTTGCCCTCCCACGCCCACGATGAGCACATTGTACTTCACTGCCTCACCCCGATGGCGTTCTTGGGACAGACGGCCACGCAGGCGCCGCAACCGATGCAGAGAGAACTATCGATCATCGCCTTGTCCCCGTCAGCGCGCATGGCCGGGCAGGCGAATTTGGAGAAGCAGGTCCTGCAGAACACGCACTTCTCCCTATCAACGCGATATGACGATCTCTCTTCCTTCCCCTTCTTCTTGATGGCCAGAGGACACGCCCGGCGGGCCACGATGACCGTTAGCTCGTTCTTGGCCAGGGCCTCCTTGGCAGCGGCCGTGGTGCTCCTGATGTCGTAGGGATCGACGGTCGTCACGCTCTTGACGCCACATCCGCGGACCAACGTCTCGATGTCCAGCGGTTGCGTCTGCCGCCCGCCGCTCCTTCCCGTCCCGGGATTAGGTTGGTGGCCGGTCATGGCGGTGGTGCGGTTGTCCAGTATGACGAGCAAGTAGCGGTGATCGTTGAAGACCGCGTTGATTATGCCCGGTATGCCCGAATGGAATAGGGTCGAATCCCCGATGAACGCCACCACCTTCTGGTCCGTGGCCTCGGCGAAGCCTCCGGCGGCCCCTACGCTCGATCCCATGCACAGCAGGTAGTCTGCCATGTTCATGGGGGGATTGAGGCCGAGGGTGTAGCAGCCGATGTCCGTGCTGACCACCGCTTCCTGACCCCCTAGCGCACATTTGACGGCGTAGAAAGAAGCTCGGTGAGGACAGCCGGCGCAAAGCACCGGTGGTCGAGAGGGAGCGGTCAACTGACCCGTTTCTACCGGTCTCTGACCTTTCGTCACCTCCACCAGCTCGGCCAAGGGTAGCAGCGTCTCCGGCGTATACTCGAACGCCTTAGGCAGATGACCGGAGCGTTTGCCGATGACCTCGACGGCTGGATTGGCATCCTTGGCGATGCACAACACATCGTTCTCCAAGAGGGGTTCCAGTTCCTCCAGAACGATCACCCTCTTCTTGCCCCCGAGGAACTCCGCTATCATCTTCTCCGGCAACGGGTTGGTCATGCCCAGCTTGAGGATCTCTGAGCCGTAGATGAACTCGCGGGCGTAGGCATAGGCTATCCCGCTCGCCACCACCCCCACCTTTCCGGAACCGTGAGCGAAGTTGAAACGGCACCTCTCGGTGAGCAGCCGGGCCTGCGCCATCCGTTCCAGCAGCTGCAATCTCATCTTCCTGGCGAAGCTGGGCACGGGCACGAAGCGCTGAGGGTCCTTGTCGAAATGGCCTTTCCTCTTCACTGGTGCGGCCGAACCTATGGGCACCACTCCCCGGGTGTGGTTCACCCTGGTGGTGGTGCGCAGGAAGACCGGGCAGCCCAGCTCCTCGGAGATCTCGAAACCCGCAATGGCCATCTCCTTCGCCTCGGCCGGTGTGGAAGGCTCAAGCATCGGGAGATTCGCTAGACGAGCATAGTAGCGGTTGTCCTGTTCGTTCTGGCTGGAGTGGAGCGAGGGGTCGTCAGCGCTCAGCACCACCATGCCTCCGCGCACGCCGGTGTATCCCAGGCTCATCAAAGCATCGCTGGCGACGTTCACTCCCACGTGCTTCATGAACACGAAGGAACGCAGTCCGCTAGCTGCCGCGGCGGCCGCGGTCTCCATGGCCACTTTCTCGTTGGTGGAATATTCGAAGTAGAACCCGAACTCTTCAGAGGTCTCGTCCATGATCAGGCCGATCTCGGAGGATGGCGCTCCCGGATAGGTGGTGGCCACCGATACTCCGGCTTCCACGCACCCCCTGGCGATCGCTTCGTTCCCGAGGAGCAGCTTGCGGTCTATCTCATTCATATCCGGCAGCGGTCGTCCTCCCCTACTCGCACTTCGATTTGAGCGCGGCGTAATCCTCGTCGGCCTTCTTCTGGATTTCGGCTATCATCTCGGGGGTGAGGTGTTTGAACCTTCCCTGAGGTTTCAGGTATTCCTCCACCGGCTTCGATTTCAGGTCCTTGGACAGAGCGTACTTGCCGTGCTCGACCTCGTAGAGAGGGAAGATGCCTGTGAGCGTGGCCAGGCGGGCCATCTCTATGGATTTCGAGGGATCGATCTTCCAGCCGGACGGACAAGAAGAAAGGGCGTGGATGAACTTCGGCCCCTTGATCTGCTTAGCTTTGCGCAGCTTGGCGATGAGGTCCTCGGGATAGGCGATGCTCACCGTCGCCCCGTAGACTATGCCGTTCGCGACCAGCATCTCCATGATGCGTTTCTTGGGCACCAGGTTCCATTCGCCGTTCGGACCGCCGGGAGTGGTGTTCGTCCAGGCGTACAAGGGTGTGCAGCCGCTCCTCTGGATGCCGGTGTTCATGTAGGCCTCGTTGTCGTACATGATGTAGATCATGTCCGTGCCCCGGTCCACAGCCCCTGAAAGCGCTTGCAACCCGATGTCCACCGTGCCTCCGTCCCCGGCCCAGCCGACCACGTTGACGTCCTCGATGCCTTTGATGTCCAGCGCTGCTCTGATGCCCGATGACACCGCCCCCGTGCATTCGAAAGCGTGGTCGATGACCGGCACCTTAAGCGCCGCTCGAGGCCATACGCCCTGCACCACCGACCAGCAGCAGGCGGGGACGTTGATGATGGTCCTCGGCCCCAGGGCCTTCAGGGTGTAGCGGGCCAGAAGGGTGGCGCCGCATCCGGCGCAGCCGCTGTGGCCCTTGCACTCCAGCTCTTCCTTGGGAATGGTGAACTTGGGCATCTCACCACCTCAGGCTGCCGTCCCGCAGCGCGATCCATTGCATATCTCGGTCCACCTTGCCTTGGTGAGATATCGCTAGAAGGTCGTCGAAGATGCGTTCTAGGTCAGCTTCGGTGATATCTCTACCACCCAGACCGCCGATGTATCCCTTGACGTGCACGTCCTTGGCCAGGGAGAAGAGCGAATTGCGCACCTCTCCGCATATCGTCCCGCTCTCGGCGTAGGTATAGCTGCGGTCGAAGACCCCGATGGTGCACACAGTACTAGCGATCTGTCTGAACTCCTCAGAAGGGAAGGGGCGGAAGACTCGTAACTTGATCACGCCCACCTTCCTTCCCCGCTCTCGCATGCGGTCCGCCGCGACCTTGGCCGTGCCAGCCGCGGAACCGGCGATGACCAACGCCACCTCGGCATCATCGCATCTGTAAGCCTCCAGCAGCGAGCAGTAGTCGCGCCCGAAGGCCTTCTTGAAAGCCACCCCCGCCTCGACGATCTTCTTCTTCGCCCGGTCCATGGCCAGGCCGTTATTGTAGCGGAACTCCATGGCCCAATCGGGCATCACCAGACTGCCATACCTACGGGGCTTGCGGAAGTTCACTTTGACGTCCGGATTGAAGGCATGGAGATAGAAATCCACTTCCTCTATCGCCGGAACGTCCACCTTCTCGAAGGTATGGGAGAGGATGAAGCCATCCTCGATGATCATGGCCGGGAGCATGATGTCCTTGTCTTCGGCCACCCTGTATGCCAGAAGGATGAGGTCCAGCGTCTCCTGGTTGTTCTCGCAGAAGAACTGCAGCCAGCCGGTGTCTCTCTCCCCCATGACGTCCATGTGATCGGTCCAAATGTTCCAGGGCGGCCCGAGCGCCCGGGAGACCACCGGCATGACCACGGGCCTGCGAGCTCCCGCCGCCCAGTAGAGCATCTCGTGCATGAGCGCCAGACCCTGTGACGAGGTGGCGGTGAACGTTCTCGCTCCTATGTAGGAAGCGCCTATGAGAGCGGCCATGGCGCTGTGCTCGCTCTCCACCTTGATGTACTTGGCCTTGAGCTCGCCGTTGGCCACCATCTCCGCCAGCTTCTCCGAAATGCTCGTTTGCGGCGTGATGGGATAGGCGGCTATGACCTCCACTCGGGCGAGCATGGCCGCTTTGGCCGCGGCCGCGTTGGCGGTCATCAGGTCTAGCATCGGCTCTCCTCCCTTACCATGGTGATCGCTCCGGTGGGACATTCGTTGGAGCAGATGCCACATCCCTTGCAGTGCTCGTAGTCGAAGGAAGGATAGTCGCCCTCCTCCTTCACCTCCGCGCTCATGTCGGGACAGAACTTCCAGCAGTTGTAACAGCGCACGCACTTGGATCTGTCCAGGACTGGCCGTACCGTGCGCCAGGTGCCTGTACGAACGCTCTCCGTCGTCTGCAAGGTATAGGTCGATTGAGGCAGATCCCGATACGTCTCCATCAGGCCACCCCCTTGACCGCTTCGAAGGCCTCCCGGGCGGCCGCGGCGTTCTCCTCTTTCTTGCTCGGCGCGGCCTTCATGATGCTCTCCACCACCGACTCCAGTGGCACTTGTGGACACAATCTAGTGAAAGCTCCGATGATGGCCGTGTTGACTATCGGTGCGACCTCCGTTCCCAGACCATGCTTGATGGCGATCCCCGTGGCATCCACGGTGGCCACCGAGTGCCAACGGACCGATTGCAGATCGCAAGGTTCCTTGGTGGTGTTGATGAGCAAGCTGCCATCCGGTTTCAGGCCATGGAGCACGTCGGTCATGCCCAGAAGGCTTGCGTCCAGTACCACCACATAGTCTGGGAAATAGATCTCGGAATGGGTGCGGATGGGGCGGAGGTCGATGCGGCAAAAGGCGGTCACCGGCGCCCCTCTTCGCTCCACCCCGAAGAAAGGAAAAGCGGAGGCGTGCAGGCGGTTCATGACCGCGGCCCTGGCCAATAGCTCGGAGGCTACCACCGCGCCTTGGCCTCCGCGTCCGTGGAATCTGATCTCTATCATGCCCTCTACCAGTTGAAATAAGGGCACTGCGCTCATATAAACCCCTTTGGCCAGCGTGCTAAGGAGTAACATCGAGCATGACCGAAGACGGTCGTTTGAACGGTATGTCATCGCCACGCGCGAAGGAAGAGGCGAAGCATACAAATCGTGGCGCTCCGTTGGATGAGGAGATGGGCTTTCATTCCCTCTCCTTCCGGGCGTTCGCTCAGGCCACCGAGGACGATGAAAGGGTCGCGGAAGCGCTGCGTTGCGCTTCTGCTGCCAAAGAGGTCGAACGCCAGTCATCCGATGGCTTCCACGGCAACCGGATCGTCATCCTTGAGACCAAGCTCCGTTCGAAGAGAGAGATGGAGGCTTTCTTCCGCAGACTCAAGAAGGACGAGGTCGCCCTCCTGTTGAGCACGTTGGAGAAGCGCGTGGATGAGGATTGCACCTTCTTCCTTCGCCTGGACAAGCAGAAAGCCTACCTGGGCGAGCTTGCGCTGACGGACCAGGATGACGTCATATCGGTCAGGGGCAAGATCAAGTCATACCCAAAGAGGCGCGAGGCGGCCTTGGATGCGACCCGGGACTTCCTTGCATCCCTCCTAGATGCTCAATGATCCTCCTTCGGGAACGAAGGCTTTATCCAAAATCCTGTCATTAGGCTGGGTACGCAGGGGTAGCCAAGCTTGGCCAACGGCGCAGGACTTAGGATCCTGTCCTTAGTGGTCCGTGCGTTCAAATCGCACCCCCTGCACTCCGTCCCCCTTCCACCCAATATCGGTCGTGCCTAGAGGCGCCAACCAAGGAATAAATGCAGGCGGGATTCAATAATTGTGGATCAACAGGCGGCACTTGGGACACCTATCTGCTTTGATATGCACGATGCCCCACATGTTCGATTCGTAGATCCTATCGCCCCCGATGCCGATCCTGCTCATAGAGGTGATCTCCTTTCTCCATTTGACCCCAGAAACCAAGCTCTCGGTCTCTATGAATCCTTCCTCCATGGGGGAACCGCAGGATGGACAGTTCATTGGAAAGGTTCATTCTCATGCACAATATAAATATTGAACTGAGAGACCGATTAGGCAGTGTCGATGGTGGACTAGGCGCCCAATCCCTTGATTTCCACGATTCGTACCTTTCCTGCCAAGCCTTATATCGCGCTCTCTCCCGTTCTATCACTAGAAGCACTCAGAACACGCCTGAACGCTGGAAGCCGATTAGGAACGTATTTATAGATGTATAAACACATCCAAGGAAGTGAGGAAGATGCAAGGGAACTTTGACCAGCATAGATACGACCTGCTCAAGGCAGCCATCGCGAGGAGAGTAGGGGTGGAGGACGAGATGGCAGGTCAGCTCGCTCTTCGGGTACTGAACTACTTCGGCTTCGAGAACGACATCATCGACAACAAGCTGGACCAGGAAGATAGGAAGATGTTCTACTTCATGCAGGACGTCGGGCTGATGAAGACCGCCTGGGAAGAGGCGCTGCTGGCCAACGGGCGCACGTGGAGAATATTCTATTGGTTCCTCAACGTGGAGCACATCGAGGAGTATGCTGGCGAAATCGAGCATTTCGGGCCGGAGCCAGAGCTGTACGATTCCCTTCCGGAGTCCGTATGGACCCGAGAGGAAGCCTGAACCACAGATGATTATTTAATCGCCAGGACGATTCTCATCTGGTGGCAAGGTGAGCAAGCGAAAGATCCTCGTCGTGGTCATGGACGGGTTGGGCGACCGCTCCATCAAGGAGCTTGGAGATAGGACCCCTCTACAGGCGGCCCACACGCCCAACCTTGATTGGTTCGCCAAGAACGGCGCGAGCGGCATGGTGGACATCATCTCGCCCGGTGTGAGGCCCGGAAGCGACACCTCTCATCTAGCGATCCTAGGGTATGACCCATACCAAGTGTACACCGGCCGGGGACCTTTCGAGGCGGCTGGAGTGGGGTTGGTGGGAAAGAAGGGCGATGTGGCATTCCGCTGCAACTTCGCCACCGTGGACGAGGAGCTGAAGGTCATCGACCGCCGGGCCGGGCGCATCAAGGAGCCGGACACCACCGAGCTGGTGAAAGCGCTCGCTGGCTGGAACATCGAGGGCGTTGAGGTCATCGTCAAAGAGGCGACCGAGCACAGAGCGGTGCTGTTGCTGCGCGGGGAAGGCCTCTCCGCGGCGGTCTCGGACGTCGACCCTCATGATGAGACGTCGATCCATGATGCGAAGGCGCTTGGACCAGAAGCGAAGAGGACGGCCGACGTCGTCAACGCCTTCGTGCGCAAGTCGTACGAGACGTTGCATTCCCACCCAGTGAATCTGAGACGGGAGAAGGAAGGAAAGCCTCCAGCGAACATACTGCTGCCTCGGGGGGCAGGTGTGTTCCCGGACATCGAGCCCTTCGAATCGAGATATCGGATGAAAGGGGCATGCGTAGCTGGCGTTTCGCTCATAAAGGGCATCTGCCGGGTCTGCGGTCTGGACGTGATCGAGGTCGAAGGGGCGACTGGTGGTCTGGACACGAACATGGGGGCCAAGGCCAGGGCTGCGCTTCGCCTTTTCGAAGACCACGATTTCGTGCTGCTGAACATAAAGGCCACGGACATTGTATCCCACGATGGTGATGCCAAGGGCAAAGTGCAGATCATCGAAAGACTGGATGATATGGTGGGCATACTGCGGCAAGGCAGGACACCGGAAACGGTGTTGGCCTTCTTGGCTGACCATTGCACACCCGTGGAGATCAAGGACCATTCCGGGGACCCGGTCCCATTGGTCATCTACTGCGCGGACATGGTGCGGGATGGTCTGACCAATTATGACGAGGTTTCGTCATCCAAGGGCGGGTTGGGGAGGCTCAGGGGCATGGACATCCTTCCCATCCTCATGGACAAGGCGAACAGGTCGGAGAAGTTCGGAGCCTAGACGGTCTGAATTCGTCCTGAGAAACGTCCGGTGCAAACGATTTATTATGTAAGCGCCATCAGTACAGGCGTGAGATTCTACTATTGCCCGAAGTGCAAGAAGATCCATCCTCGGAACTGGCATTCGCGGCGGAGATGCGAGGTCTGCGACACGGAGTGCATAACCTTCACGGTCGACCGGAGCATCTACGGATGGCTGATGTACGCCCTCGATGCCGTGGCGTTCGTTCTGATCCTTTTCTATGCATTGCACTATCAGTTCAGCGTGTCCTGGGCATCATTCTTCGGGGCGTTCCCCGCCGATCTGGCAGTGATCCTCATCTTCGGATTGATCCTGGTCTCCTTCGTCTTCGCCTCTATGGACCTGTCTAAGACCATCAAGGCCGCCGAGGAACGGGTCCGCTCGGGAAAGATCGTCGTGACAGCGCCGCAGTCAAAGGCGCCAGACCAGTAGCCTGGACTCTATCGCCGGTTCGGCAGAGATGACGAAGGAGGAGGAATACACATCCACCCCTTTCGCTTCCTGGACGTCCTGACCGAGACTAACCTCGACCGTAGGGGTATGCAGGACCCATGTCCAACCTTGGGGCGCGGGGAAGAGCTTGTCAAGGACCTCGCAGGCGCATCGCCGCACTAGCTCAGGGACCTCTCTCACCTGCCTTCCTTCCCGGTCGAACAAGGAGTTCATCGCAGAGGCGATGCTGGCACCAGGAAGATAGCTCTGGATAGAACCCGTGGAAGATGATGGCAGGTCGCAGTCCAGAAGCACCCTGTGAGCTCGATGAACGTAGTCCTGCAGGCGATCATCCTCCTGCGAGGGTGGCCTGCAAAGGGCAGCGGTCAAGGAAACGGAGACGACCGAGGCCAAGGTTAGGAAGACCAGGGCATCGATCAGGGCGATCTGCGCTCGTTTGCAGAACTTCAGATCGATCACCATACCAAGACCGTCAGCAGGCCGGCTGTCATTTGGTCAGCTGAAATCCTCACGCTCACGGGCAGCTTGATGACTTGGACATCCAGCACTTCCGAAGGCAGCTCGCCCCAGAATGCAACCTCTACGGCTGGGCCTTCGTCCAGAAATCGGTCGAAAATAACCTGTATTCCCTGAACACCTCCATCCAGATCCACGCTCATATTCCTCATATGAGGGAGCGAGCTCATCTCCAACTGGCCTTCGGGATTGAAGAGATCGCTTTCCTGCAGACGCTCTACCACGCGGATCGCTGTCCTTTCCTTCCCCTCCTGCCCCAGACCTTCTTCTCGCTGCACCAGGACCGAACCGATACCGGCCAAGAAGATGCCTGCGGCAACGGTGATGACAAGCGCAGCAACGAGAGATTCCTGGAAGCCGCCGACCGCCTCGTCATCGTTGCGTAGGTCCGAACGGGGGGCGAATGACATCACCGACGCCCAAGGACGGGTCGGGGATTGACCTGCTCTCTTACAATCAGGCTTCTAGTCCACTCCGCGAAGGTAATGCCCAGAGGTAATCGCCCCTACCTTTCGCTTGATCGCTCCCTTCTTTTTGATATCCCTCTCCTGGAAAGCCTTGGCCACCATCGCCGCCAGCTCGGCGTTCTTCTTCCTCAGGTCCAATCCCAACGAATCCACGCCCAGGCCCTCGATCTCCTCCAGGAAATCAAGGAGGAAGAGGTCTGCCGAGTTCAATATGTGCGCGTATCCAGCTCGATCGCGGTACACGGGGAAGGCTGCTCCTCGCTCATCCACCAGCGTCCCTTGGCGGATCGAGGGGTCCTTGGTGACCATGAGCTCCACCCGACCGAAGACCAGCACTTCGAGACGATGAGGATAGTGCTCGGCCAGGCTCTTCAGCTCGTCACGTGCCAGTTCTACCGAGGCGCAGCACTGGTACATGTCCGGCAGGGCGAGGCCGTTGTAAAGGTTCATGGAGTAGTGCCCGAAGACCGTTCTATCCTCGAACCTCTTGGCCTGGTCCACGGAGCACACCATCACCCTCTCCTCGTTCGTCTCTGGTATTCGAGGAGAGACCCGTGGCAGCATGGGCACGAATTCCGCTCCCGCTCGTTTGCACATCGAACAAGCCTCGTCCATCCTTTCCGTCCACTCGAAGTACACGCGATCCACGAAAGGCAACGCCTTCTCCAGGGTCTTCAGGGAAGAGACGTAGGCAGCCACCTCCGCCCTTTTTGGCGAGCGTGGCACCGATGGCAGATCTAGGTCCAGATGGCGGTGCTCCGCGGGCATGGGGTGAAGCTTCAGTTTCCGTATGCTCCCGTCGAGGGCTTCGAATTCACGGTCCCTGGTCTTGTAAACATGATAGGTGCCGTCCGGCAGCGGGAACGGGATGCGATAGCCTTCATCGGATCTCTTGCTCGGGACCGCGAAGCCTCCGATTTTGCGCTCCTCGCTGTACAAAGTGATGCCATCCCCCGCTAGCACACTGGAGGACCGCACGGAAAGCTCTCCGCCCGCCACGGTCCCGGTCCCGACCAGCAGGCCCCGGGATTCGGGGTGGCACTTCTGCATCGGGTCGTCCCCTAGCATGTGCCCTCCGGAGAAGCCCCGGTTGAAGGCCACGAGCATCAGCTCCTTCTCCCTCTCCCCCACCAACGGCTCCTCGCCATTCTCCAGTCTTAGGATCGCCTGCTTGTAGGCCTTGGTCACGAAATGAACGTAGGCAGGGGAGCGCATCCTGCCCTCGATCTTGACGGCCGCTATTCCCATGCGGGCGAGTTCGGGCAAGGCATCCGCACAGTACATGTCCGCCGTGCTCAGCAGATAGCCAGTGTCATTTCCAAGCGCATAGCGTTTCCGGCAAGGCTGCGCGCACATTCCCCGATTCCCACTTCGTCCACCGACCATGCTGGAGAAGAGGCATTGCCCCGAGAACGAGTAGCACAGCGCTCCATGGACGAACACCTCGAGCCCGATGTCCGCGCTCCCGGCGATGATCTCGATCTCCTCCAGGGTGAGCTCGCGGGAAAGGATCACCCGGTCCAGACCGTTCTCCTTGGCCCATAGGACACCTTCCGGAGTGTGAATTCCCATCTGGGTGGAGGCATGCATGGGCATTCCCACCTCATCCCTGATCAATCGCACCAGTCCTCGATCCTGGACGATGACGGCGTCGACGTCGATGCGCTTCAGGAGGTCCAGGTAGTCAAGAACCTCCCCTAGCTCGGACTGCTTCACCAAGGTGTTGACGGTGACATACACTCTTACATTCCTATCGTGAGCGAGAGCCACCGCCCCCCGCAGCTCCGCATCGGTGAAGTTCTCCGCGAACCTCCTAGCTCCGAAGCGCTTACCTCCAAGGTATATGGCATCCGCTCCTGCCAGTAGGGCCGCTTTGAACGCCTCCACAGAGCCAGCCGGGGCCAAGACCTCCATGAGCATTGGATGTCCCACGGGCCTAATAACCGCTGGGGTTTGAGAGAGTAGGCTGCAGTTAGGGTCAGCGGGGATTACCCCCCAACCCCTGTCTAGAACGAGGAGGATGAGGCTGAAGATCGGATCAGTGTCACCAGTTCTGACCAAGAGGAAGAAGGATGTCACCGGTTGCCGCGCTGACTGCATCCGGCACACGCTGAAAGTGGATTGCCTGGACTGTCCGTCTCCCCAGGATCTGGTGGACCAAAGGTGCCTGAAGGGAGTGCTACGACAGATGCGGGATCATCCTTCGGCGAGGTCGATCGTTCTCTCGGGCGGTTGGGAGGTGCGCTACGAAGGGGAGGTGGTAGCAGACCTCCACATGCTGGCATCCATACTCTGCACCTTGGACGAGGCGGCTCGACTGCCTTTGCCGGAGAAGAGCTGCGCCCAATGCCCATCCTCTCCTCGGCCGCTTTTTGAGAACCTGGTGGAAAGGTTCCCATCTCGCAACGGGACCAAGCAGCGGATGGGACAGAGCCCGATAGCATTGAAAGGGGATTGCGCCGACTGCCATGTGCGGACGCGCTCCATCATTGAAACCGTGGACCGGCGGATGAGCGAGCTGGAGGCGAGGCTCACCCGCAGGGCGTTCTTGATCGTGGAGGGAGGGAAGGTTGAGAAGGTTATTGACGCCAGGCCAGAGAACAGCCGCATCGCAGGGCGCTGATGGACTGAACCTACGGGGACTGGAGCGCCTGCTTCGTCGGGAGCAGAAGCGTCGACCAGCGTTCTCTCGGTTCTGGATTAGTGACTATCTGCCGAGGGGCTCCACATGCATATGCGAGTACAGAGTGGAGGAGGCGGAGGTGAGAATATTCCACAGCGAGGAGGAGATGCTCACCTACTACGTATTGAAGCCATGGGAGCATTCGCTTCCGCCCGATCTCTTCGGGCTGGTGGGCTCCGTCATCGATCATATCTCCTCGCATCCTCCGGCCCGTCTCGATTTGAGCCAGGAGGAATTGAGGGAAGAGATGCTTGAGACGTCGAAAAACGAGCTGTTCCGCTTGGCGAGGAACACTGGCATACGCATAGCCCGTGAGGGCAATGGCTCCCCAGATATCATCGATCGAATCTCAGCCTGCGTGGTCCGCAACACCGTGGGGCTCGGCCTATTCGAGATACTGCTTGCCGACGAGCACGTGGAGGATATCTACGTGGACGCTCCCGCCTCCCGCAACCCCATCTTCCTCACGCTCAACGGCATTGGAGGAAAGCCGACGATGATGCGCGCCACCACCAATGTGCTCTCCTCCTTGGAAGAGATCAACGGTCTGGTATCTCGCATACGCTACTACAGCGGCCGACCTTTTTCCGAAGCCTTCCCCATCCTAGAAGCGGACTTGGGAGAGCTCAACGCTCGCGCCACCGTCATCGGACCCCCTCTTAGCCAAGAGGGTGTAGCATTGGCCCTGCGCCGTCATTCTGACATACCCTGGACGCTGCCCCGTCTGGTTTCTAATGGCACCATCGACCCTTTTGCCGCAGGTCTCATCTCCTTCCTCATCGACGGCCACAGCACCATCCTCATCTGCGGGGCAAGGGGCGCCGGAAAATCTGCCCTCCTGTCCGCCGCCATGTTCGAATTCCCCGTGGCCCATCGCATCCTGGCCATCGAGGACACTCCCGAACTCCCCATCCAACGAATGCAGTCCCTGGGATACAACGTGCAATCGCTGGTAGTGCAACCGTCCATGGGCGAGGACCGAGAGTCCAAGAGCGAGGAAGCGCTCCGCGTATCCCTTAGACTCGGGGAATCGGCCATCGTCGTGGGCGAGGTCCGAGGACGGGAGGCTCGGGTCCTCTACGACAGCATGCGCACCGGAAAGGCAGGGTCCAGTGTTCTTGGCACCATCCACGGGGATTCCCCCGAATCGGTGCTGGACCGGGTGGTGCACGAGATGGGCATCCCCAAACGGGCCTTCCTGGCCACGGACATCATCATCAATATCGGTTTACACAGGCCACGCGGTTCCCAGACGCCGGAAAGGCGACTCCTGCAGATCGTGGAGAGTCCCGAGGACGAGGAAGGAGGTTTCAGAGCGCTGATGGACTTCGACTATGGCGCGGGCCTGTTGACCGAGCGCATGACCTCCCCTTCGCGCATCATTTCCCGGATCGCCGGCACCTGGAACATGGACTATCTGGAGGCGCTGCAGAACATACAGGCCCGGGTGGAGATGCGTTCTCTGCTGATCCAGGCGGCCTGCCGGTCAGGGAACGAATATCTGGGGCCGGAATGGGTGTGCCGGGCAAACGCGTTCTTCTGGCAGAGGGTGGAGAAAGGAAAAGGCTATGGCGACATCGTGGACGAGTTCCGACGATTGGTGAGCTGAACATGAGGCGCCAGCCGACCTTCTCCCTGGCAACGCTGGACCGTCTTGGTTCTCCCCCACCATCCGTGATGGCCAAGGTCCTCAGACCCAAGATGACCCCTGAACTGGAAGCGTTCATGGAGCGAAGACATCTCACCATCGAGGATATTCTGTCCAGGGCCTGGGGGGCGTTCAAGCTCTGCCTGATCATCTCCTTGCCATTGGACCTCTTTCTCATATTGACGCTTCACTGGCACGGCCTGGCCTATGCCATCGCTGCAAGCCTGGGCCTGCCGCTTCTGATCTCCTCATGGATCGCGAACCTGCCCAAGGCCGAGTGCCTTGCCGAGGAAACGAGCATTCTGCGCGAGTCCCCCTCGGTCGTGGGGATGATGATCATGAGCATACACCTCCGTCCTTCGCTGGAGGTGGCTATCGCCTTCGCCTCCTCGCAACCCGGAGCGCTTCAGGGCCGTTTGCGCGAGGCGGCCTGGAGGGCCCTCACCAAGGCGAGCGAGGGCATGGAGACATCTCTGCTGGAACTGACCGCTTCGTTGTCGGATGCCAATGACTGCGTCCGCCAGGCCTTTCACCTTCTCCTTGCCGCCATGCATGAATCGGGCCGAGAGGGGCTCCAGCGACTTCTTGACCGCGCTAACGCGGTGGTGCTTCAAGGGGTGCGCGATTCCACAGAGCTCTATGTGTCCAGCTTGAGTACGCCCACCATGGTGCTCTTCGCGGTGGGCATTCTTGTACCCGTCCTCCTCTTCTCAATGATGCCTTTGCAGGCCATAGGCGGGGCGAGTTCCGTTCAAGGGTCCACAGGCTCTGCGGCCATTCCTGTGGCAGAGATGGCCGCTCTGCTCCTTGTCATCCTTCCTCTCTTCGCGTTCGCATATTCACGTTCCATCCTGGTCAAGAATCCAGTCGGACAGAAGGCGGAAAGGCCTGAGGTGGTCAAGGTTGATCTGCTGGCGGGCGGGATATGGGCCGCCTCCTTGCTCACCCTCCTCATCCTATTCCCTCTGGAAGAGCATCCGTACGAAATACTGTTCATCCTGGGAATCCCTCCAGCGCTCTACTTGGTCTGGCGCAGCAATGCCTCGCATAGAACGACGCTGAAGGACCGGGGGGCGGAGGTTGATCTCATCTCTGCCTTGTTCCAGGTCGGCAATCGAATGGCGGGGGGCGCATCCTTTGAGAAAGCATTGGAACAGACCGCCAGCTCCCGCGGTGATGGCTTCTTCGAATCCCGAGCTCGCGTCCTACTGCATCGAACTCGGGTGTCCAGGATGACAGTGGACGTGGCGTTGGCCGAGGACGATGTGTTCCGTTCCCGCTTCCCTCTTATATGGAGCGCATTTTTGACCGTGGCCGAGAGCTCGTCAAGGGACGCTCGGGCGGCCGGAAAGGTGGCCTTGAACCTTGCCAGCAACCTGGACGATATCCGCAAGTGCCGCACGAAGACGGATGAGACGCTAAGGAGCACCGTGGAGATGATGCAGGCCACCAGCACCTATTTCGCTCCCATCATATTGGGCGTGACCGCGAGCCTGTTCAGCCTCACGGAGAACATTAGCGCCCTCGGCCTGCAACAGACGGGCGTGCTCACGGCTCTCACCGGAGCCTACATCCTGGAGCTTGTGCTGCTCATCACTTACTTCACCACCTTCCTCCGCGGAGATGGCCGATGGGATGAGATGCTCTATCGCTTCGGCACCCGAGCCCCGGTGGCGCTGGCGCTCTTCACTTTAGTTTCACTTTTCTCTCGCGCGACAATGACTCAACTACTATGATGCTGAAGATCGCTTCCTCAGGCTCATTGAAAAGCCCGATGGCCATTAGCTCCTCCGTCTCGTGGCTCATGGAGGCGTCGATGTGCTCGCGGACCTCGTCCAGGAGCTTGATCTCCAGCAACTGCTTCTCATTGACGAAATGCGCCTTGGCCTCCCGCTTGTCCTGGATAGAGATGTTGCCCTTTCCCAAAGTGCAGGAAGAGGAGAACTGGATGCCGTCCACGATGCAGGACAGGGGAACCTGGGTACCGGTGAAGGATATCGCCCACAACCGCCCTTCCATTCTCTGTCGGGCTATCGACCCCATGCGATAGCCCACCACCACATAGGGACCGAGGTGGCCGTGGAATCGCTTGAGCTGCCGGAGCTCCTCGGGCATCATTTCCATGAATATTCATTAGCTCGAGGCGACTTATTATTCTTTCTGCCATATTATGCATCCAGGTTTGCACGGCCGCTCGGATTCCGAGAGAGGAAGGGTTATCTAGAGCCTCCGACTTGGCAGGGTGTGTGTGGCATCCGCGAGGGGCTCTCCAGAGGGCAGAGAGCACGATGCTGGCATTCTTCCTGTTCTTCACTCTCTTAGTATTCCTGGTGCCGTTCACATTGACCCCAGGCCAGGTCACCGACCTCTCGGGTCGGGTGGGCAACGTCGACAATGGAGACCAGCTCTCCTCAATGAACCCGTTGGCGGCCGCCGTCTATTGGCTGGGAGATGCCAATTGCCATCAGATAGCGGAGAGGTCTTTCTTCTTGAACGGTAATCAGATGCCCTTCTGTGCTCGGGATGTGAGCATATTCGCGGGGTTGGTGATCGGTTTGGCCCTGGCGCTCTTCGCGAATCCGCGGCCGAACCTTTGGTTGGTGATGCTGGGCTTCGTTCCGATCGCTCTAGACGGCGGAGCGCAGATCATGCTGGACTATCAATCCAGCAATTTGCTTCGGGCGGTCACCGGGCTCTTGGCGGGATTGTGTGTAGCCATGCTGCTTCATCTTTTCGCGACCAAGACCCTTGGGAAAAGCGACCTCGCCCAGCCCTCGCCAGACGATCTGTGAATCATCCGATGGAACATTAGCCATTCAGGAAAAGGTATATATAGCCTCAACTTTATGAGAGGCGCAAATCTAAGACCCCCATCTTTTCGATGTGTTTTATGAGGGTGTGATGGAATGGTGGAAAACCAGCAACTCAAGACAGGCACGACCACAATCGGTATCGTAAATAGGGACGGTGTAGTGCTCGCTTCCGAGCACAGAGCCACGATGGGAAACATCATCGCTCACAAGGACGTTCAGAAAATATTCAAGATCGACGAGAACTTGGGCCTCACGACAGCGGGTCTGGTGGGCGACGCCCAGCTTCTGGCCCGCTACATAAAGGCCGAGGTGGAGCTCTACCGCCTGAAGCGCGGAACGGCCATCACCATCAAATCCGCATCCACGCTGCTATCCAACATACTGCACCGCGGAGGCGGTGCTGGCGGATACTACTACGTGGGCCTGATCATGGGCGGCGTAGACAAAACCGGTGGGCATGTCTATGGCATCGACGCTGCGGGAGGCTCGATCCGGGATGATTACGTGTCCGTGGGCTCGGGATCGCTCTTCGCCTATGGTGTGCTCGAGGACAGCTATGAGAAGGGAATGTCCATGGAGCAGAGCGCCGACCTGGCCATCCGCTCGCTCAACGCGGCCATGAAACGCGATTCCGCCAGCGGCGACGGCATGGCCATCATCTGCATCTCAGATAGCGGGTTCCGCGAGCTGACCGATGACGAGGTAAGAAAGAGGGCGGCAAAACTGGGCATTGATTACCCCAAAGCCCGCTAAACCATTTATCATTATGATATATTCGGTTTATATAACTACATTTGAATGTAATTTGCATCGAAGTGTGAACGATT
Organism: Methanomassiliicoccales archaeon; assembly: GCA_026394375.1. NCBI lineage: Archaea > Methanobacteriati > Thermoplasmatota > Thermoplasmata > Methanomassiliicoccales > Methanomassiliicoccales archaeon. Next base: position 21,162 of record JAPKYJ010000024.1, on the reverse strand, counting down.
CATGAGCGCTGATAGAATACTGGAAGAAGCACGGGAACAAGTGCGCAAGATCGTACCGTCGACCGTCAACATCACGTCCATCGATTTCGAAGGACCGCTGGTGGTCGTCTACACCCGAGATCTGGAGGCCTTCGCTTCGAACAACGACATCATCAGGCAGTTGGCGCAGGGCATGCGACGTCGGGTGGCCATTCGACCAGACCCGGAGATGCTAGCCGATCCCGAGAGCGTGGAGAAGCGCATCCGGGAGATCATCCCCGCTGAAGCGGAGATCACCGACATCTACTTCGAGCATGATACGGGCGAGGTTACGATCGAAGCGCTCTCCCCTGGCCTGGTCATCGGACGACAAGGCTCTATCCTGAACGAGATCAAGAAGGAGGTGGGCTGGGCACCTAAGGTTGCACGAGCTCCTCCCATCCCCTCAAAGACCGTTTCGGAGATACGTAACTACCTGCGCCACGTGCACGACGATCGCCGGGAGTTCCTGAATAAAGTGGGACGCAAGCTCTACCGGCAGAAGGCCGAAGGAGACTCCTGGCTAAGGATGACCGCCTTGGGCGGGTTCCGAGAGGTCGGTCGGAGTTGCAGCCTGCTTTCCACCAGGGAGAGCAAGATCCTCATCGATTGCGGTGCCCTTCCCGGAGCCGGAGGCAGTGGCCAGGATACGCCCTATTTCGCTGCGCCCGAACTGCAGCCGCTCGACTCCCTCGACGCTATCGTCATCACGCATGCGCACTTGGACCACTGCGGCCTGGTGCCCGTGCTCTTCAAGTACGGCTACACAGGCCCGATCTACTGCACACCGCCGACCCGCGATCTCATGTCGCTCATGCTCCTGGACGCGCTCAAAGTGTCCTTCGGGGAGGCGAAGAAGGCATCTTACGAATCGTCGCATGTCCGGGAGGCGATCATGCGCACCATCCCCCTGAAATACGGGGAGACGACGGACATCTCTCCGGACATCCGCTTGACATTCCAGAACGCTGGTCATATCCTGGGCTCGGCCGTCTGCCACTTCCACGTTGGGGACGGCCTCTACAACGTGGCTTTCACCGGCGACATGAAGTTCGAACGCACCTGGCTTTTCAACGCCACGGTCAACAAGTTCCCCCGGTTGGAGACTCTGGTCATCGAGTCGACCTACGGTGGCTACCACGACATCCAGCCCAGCCGCACCGATGCCGCCAACCAGCTGAAGTCGGTGGTGGAGCGCGCCTTGCAGCGTCGGGGCAAGATAATCATCCCCGTCTTTGCCGTGGGGCGTTCCCAAGAGGTCATGCTGGTGCTGGAGGAGCTCATGCGCACGGGCAAGATCGAGACGGTGCCCATCTACCTGGACGGAATGATCTGGGAAGCTACCGCCATCCACACTGCCTATCCTGAGTATCTCAATTCCCAGCTGCGGACCCAGATCTTCCAGATGGGACAGAATCCATTCCTATCCAACATCTTCAAGCGGGTGGACTCCTCGGAGATGAGGGAGCGGATCTGCCATGACCCCGATCCTGCCATTGTGCTTGCCACGAGCGGCATGATGAACGGCGGCCCGGTCATGGAATACGTCAAGTCCTGGGCGGACGATGTCAACAGTGCCTTGGTGTTCGTAGGTTACCAGGCCGAAGGAACGCTAGGAAGGAAGATCCAGAAAGGGGTGAGCGACCTCACCTTGATGGAGAAAGGTAAGCCCGTAACGGTCACGTTCAAGATGGCCATAGAGACGGTGGATGGGTTCTCCGGGCACTCCGACCGCCGGCAGCTCATCAACTACATCGCCACCCTGGAGCCTAAGCCGGAGAGGATCATCATAGGCCATGGCGAAGAGCACAAGTGCATTGACCTGGCCAGCGCCCTCTACAAGAAGTTCAACGTGGAGACCAGGGCCCCGATGAACCTTGAGACCATCAGGATGAAGTGAGCTCGCCCGCTCAAAGGTCCAGCTCGACCTTGACGGTCTTCTCCCCCAGCAACACCACTCGGCTGTCCGCTTTCTCCTTCAGAAGATCGAGTCCCAGCATCTCCCCCAGCCTCAACCCGAACTCCACGATGCTCTGATGTGAGGGCATGTTGTCGATGCTCAGTCTTTCCCGGGACGAACCGACGAACACGAAGCCTTTGGGTTCGATGAAGGTCGGATCTGCCTTCCTATCCAAATCCGCGTATTCCGCCTCGTAGCCAAGGTTGTGTCCGGCAACCAGGGTGTGGCGGATTACCGTTCGGGTGCTCAGCGAGGGCAGAATTTCCAGGGTGCGCATGAGCCGCTCCCATCCATCGGCCATCCTAGGCTGGCATACCTCACGGTAGATGGACTTGTTCGGCGCGGCCAATGTGACGTACAACTGCGTCGGCAGAGGATCCAGGTTCTCGATCACCTCGGGCATGGTGCCGTTGGTCACCAGGAAGGTGCTCATTCCCCTGCGGTGGCATTCGCCGATCAGCTCGCTCAGGTGCGGATACAATGTGGGCTCTCCGGCCAGCGAAATGGCCACGTGCTTGGGCTCCTTCGCCTGCTCGTACTTCTTCAGGTCGCAGCGCGGGTCGCCCGGGAAGCCGGTGATCAGCAGCCGCTGCTGTCTGATGAGCTCGCCCAGCATCTCCTTGGGTTCGTCCCAGGCGTCGTCCTGGCCTTCGAAACCCCGCACCCTCCAGCAGAAGATGCATTCTTGGTTGCAGTCCTGCACCACCGGGGTCATCTGCAGGCAGCGATGCGAGCTGATGCCGTAGAACGCCTGCTTGTAGCACATTCGGCCCTTGAGCATGGACTGCCTCATCCAATGGCAGAGCTTGACCGCCCCGTGGTTGCCCACCAGCCGATATTGCTGCTTCTCCAGCTTCCTCTTGAGCTCCGGCCTCATGCCGCTCCCTCAGTACTCGAACAGGCTTTTCTGCTTGAGCGCATCGTCCTCGTTCCTCTTCTCTTCCGGAGCATGGTCAGCGATCTCCTCGATCTTGACCGATCTCAGATCGTGGTCGTCCCTCTCCTCGCCCCTGAGCTTCCGTTGTACCTCCTGCATGAGATGCTTGACGGTATTGGAATCGACCTTGTCATCCAGCAAGAAGGCAGCTTCCTCTTCGCCGAAGCCGAAGCTGATGGTCGTCTCCAGTCGGAACTCGCGGTCGGTGGCGTACATCTTCACGAAGTAAGGGAGGATGTCCGATATGGCCTGGCTGGAGGAAACGTGACAGGCAGCGCCGATCTTCAGCCCGATGGACTTCCTGGTGCTGCGCATAGACTTCGTTCGGGAGAGCTTGCTCAGTATCAGGGGGAATTGCAGGCGGGCGTACTCGTGGTACTGGCGCCCTTTGGCCGCGCATACTCCATAGGACGTAAGGTCGGTCACATATGACCGGAGGCCGAAGTACTGCCTGCGGGTAACCCGGCTAAGAAAGACGTCCGCCCGGGAAAGTACCTGGTACGCCCGCTTCAGATCCTCTGGGTCCCGGTAGACGATGGGCACGTTCTCGTCCACCCATTTCATGATCGTGTCTGGATCCTCCGAGATGTCCAACATCATGGAACGGGCTCGCTGCGGGCTTGAGCCGTGGAGTATCTCCGCCATGAGGTCATAGTTGGACTTGGATGTGAGCCTATTGTCCAGGATGAGCGGCTGCTCTTCACGCACCTGCTCAGCACCGAGGCTGAGCGCCTGCAGGTCGCGGATGGCCGCCCTCAGGTCGCCGTTGCTGTTCTTGGATACCAGCTCCAAGGCTCGGTCAGGTATCGCCACCCCTTGCTCCTTGGCAATGCGTTTGATCACCCCCCTAATGGTGAGCGCCTGTATCTTGCCAAAGCGTATCTGCAGGGTCTTGGATTTGATGACAGAGCTCTTTCGGCTCAGGGCATAGAAGTCGTTGACGATGAGCACCACGGGCTGCCTTGTCAGGGCGATCAACTCCACGATGGCCTGCACGCCACCGTGGTCCTCGCGGCCGAAGATGTTGTCCGCCTCGTCCAGGACGATAAGCTTCTTCCTTCCCTCCTTCGAGGAAAGGAATGTTCCGTCATCAGTGAAAGTCTCCGTCAGTGCCCCGCGCAATGCCACATTCCTGATCGCCTCTCCGCTCCGGTGGTCAGAGGCGTTCATCTCGATCAGGCCCCAGCCGAACTCGTTCGCTAGGGCGAGAGCTGCGCTGGTCTTCCCCACCCCTGGTGGACCCATGAGGACCGCCACCGGTTTTGCCGGTCTACCCGATTCCCAGGCGATGGCCCAGTTCTTGAGCTCCTTCACCGCCTTGGGGTTGCCCACAACTTCCGCCAGGTTCTTGGGACGGTATAGCTCGGTCCAATCGTCGGGCATCGTGCATACCTATCCCCCGCTTCGATATAAAATTGCGCCATGGCGTTTCGCAAGTGGCCACCAGCAGCATGGTTTATGAACGAAAAGCGCCCATCCTATCGCTGGTGATCGGCAGTGATTTCATCTGCGCCTGAACAGGGAGCTTTGCAGGAATGACGAAGAGCAAGCTCTCGGTGATTTGCGACTTCGATTGCACGATCACCACGGTGGACACGGTCGAATACATACTGGAACATTTCGCAGATGGGGACTGGAGAGAACCGGACCGGCTTCTCCTGCAGGGCAAGATCGGCCTGGAGGAGTGCATGCGACGTCAGTTCGCCATGGTCCACCTCGACCAAGATGCTATCCTCGAGGAGCTAGAAGGAAAGATAGGCATGAGGGCAGGGCTGATCGAGCTTCTAGGGTTTTGCCGCGAAGCCGAGGTCGAATTCATGATAGCGAGCGCCGGCCTGGATTTCGTCATTCATCACTACCTGGAGAGGATGGCGATTGAAGGCCAGGTATCCGTGCACGCCGCTATTGCCTCCTACGATGATGAGGCGATAAGGCTACGCTTCCCTGCTCTGAAGCACGCCGAGGCGCACAGTTTCAAAGACGATCTGGTGCTTTCCGAGCGCGATCTGAGTCGACGAGTGGCCTATCTGGGCGATGGCCTCTCGGACATCGATGCCGCCCGTATCGCCGACGAACGCTTCGCCGTGAAGGGACGACCGCTCCTGGGCATGCTCGTGCACGAGGGCTTAAAGACCCATGCCTTCAGCGACTTCCACGAAGTGACGAAACTACTGGTTCACATTCTGCAATCCCGTAGGTAGTCTAGTTCCGTCCTCCATACTGCCAGGGGTTCTTGACCATGAGCGGGGGCAACAGGTCAGGTACCTGACCGGTCTTCGCGTAGCGGTAGAGGGCTGCCATGAGGACCTGGTTGGCGGCCGTGGCTAGAACAGCCAGGATTATCCAGTAGATGACGACAGCAACCACGGTGACTATGATCAATTCCACAGATCCCATGACAATGGCAATGAATATCGGAAGGATGCCCACGATTCCCAGCAGTATGAACACCAATCCCAATCCCAGGTTGGAGATGAGCGCCTCGCCCCAGGTGCCCCTCAGCAACTTCAGGCTGCTCTTGATCGCCTTCAGCGGTCCGACCTCCTCGAAGGCGATGATCGGCACTACGAAGTAGGTGGCTATGGACCAGGCCGCTCCCACCAGGCCGATGATGAGCTTGCCTAGGAAACCCGCCTTCTCGCTCAGAGCCCTAAGGATCAAGCCCACCGTGGCGGCGAACAGTGCCCATTGCACGATGTACTTCAACCGGCCAGCGGCGAAGCCCAGGCCATAGCGGACGGTCGGATCGCCCCCTTCCAGCCGCTTCGTGGCACAGGCCACCATGGCCACGTTGAAGAAGATGACCACGAAGTAGCCCACGAAATAGAACGCGATCCAGAAAATGTAGAAGGTCCAGTCCGATATTATGTTCGAGAACTGAAATCCATTGAGGAAGAGCCACGAGCCCATGAACGATGCCAACAGAGAGATGAGCACCAACCCAGATATCACTGGGAACAGGAGTATCTCCTTGTCCTTCTTGATCACCCTGAAGCTGAGCTTGGTGAGCTGCCAGCCCCTTCCTAGCCTCCCCATTTCCCGCACCTCTGAAAAGTGATTCGTAATTGATGTCTTAAACTTAACCCCCTTTGACTTTGTAGACAGAGAGGGGGGGCTGGCTTCATCGGACGGCCAGACTCAGGAACGGATCTCTCGGATCTCCTTTCTCGACCTCGCTCAGACAGTAACAACGATGATCAATGTCAACGAACAGGGCGATGGGGGGGTCCTACAGGCGCCTGCCTCTGCGACCTCGGGTAAGATGTAACCGTGCGTCCGAAGTAAGGAAAAATGAGAAGAGATGAAAGGGTTTGAGGCTCCGCTCTTCACCGGCGCCGCATGAACACATAGACCGCTGCCGCTGCCACCAGGACCACCAAGGCGACGACACCGATGAGTAGTAAGGTGTCATCCGCCGTCGGCGAAGCAGAGACGGTCGTGGAGTTGGCTCCTTCGTCCACATCGTTGACCGCCGTCACGTGGTAGTAGTAGGTCTTGCCGTTCTCGACCGACCTGTCAGTGTAGCTCGTGCCGGCCGTCACATTGGCGACCCATGCCAAGCTTGTCTGGACAGTGCCCCGGTAGACCTTGTACATAGTCACGGGAATGCCTCCTGTCGAAGAAGGTGGGTCCCATGAAAGCTGTACCTGGCCCGCGCCTGGGACTGCCTTGAGATTGAGAGGTTGAGATGGCAAGGTCGCTGGGACGGAGCTGATGACCGCTGATCTAGCTCCTTGACCCTCGACGTTCACCGCGGCCACGGCGTAGTACATGCGCACGCCATTGGTCAGGCCCGTCTCTGTGTAGCTGTAGGTGCTGCCATTGACGGTCGCGACTAGTGTCAGGTTGTTCTGGTTGGTACCGTGGAATACCCTATAGCTGCCAATGGTCGCACCACCTTTGTTCGCCGGTGCTAACCAGGTCACCTCGACAATTTGATTGCCCCGGACCCCCGCTATTTGTGCTGGCCCTGAGGGCAATGTGACGAGCTGTGCCGCGCGCAGATCCTGGTCTACATAGTCATAGAAGCTCATCCATGGCCTTCCGAATCGGTCCAATGCCATTTGACCGTAGTTTCCCACTTCATCGACGCCCAGGGTCTGCTTCATCCAAATGCCCTCGGGCTTTGCCTTGTAGAGGATTCTGCCTTCTGAGTTGTCTTGATATGCTATTCGGACCACTCTGTCCGAGCCGACCCCTACCGAGCACCAGCCGCCAACGAAGCCTGGCCCCTCGATCACCTTGAGTTGCCAGGTCCCAGTGGAATTGGTGTTGTAGATCAGGTAGCCTCCATTACTTACATAGTAGACTGCGTGCAGATGCCCGAGGCTGTCCATGGTCAGAGAGATGCCACTCCCCAAGGAGGAGCTATCCCCGTCCACCGTGGAGGTGACCCAGGAACCGCCCATGTCCGTTGCATACTTGACCTCTGTGTTGGTGAAGTACAAGACATGCAACTTGCCATTCTTGTCGATCAAGGCGCTCGGACCTCCCGAGACGGTTCCAGAGTTGTCTATGGTTTGCGTGTCCCAGCTGCCACCCTTATTCGTGGCATATTTGAGGTGGTTCACACCGCCGAGGTAATAGAACACGTGCGCATGCCCGTCGGCATCCAGGACAATGGAGCTGAGAACCGCGGGCCCCGAAGCGATCGTCTGGTTTATCCAGGTCCCGCCCTCGTTGGTGGCGAATTTCAAGGTGTTGCTGGAGGCATCTGAATAGGCGATTCGCGCCCTCCCACTGGAATCGACGGCTATCGAAGTCCCTAATTCGCCGATTTCATGGAATGGGTCAGCAACTTCCTTCGTCCAGCCGCTTCCCTCAACCTTCTTGGCGTACATAAGATGGCCGTTCGCAGTATCCGCATAGCTGATGTGCACTGTGCCCTGCGTATCGATGGCAATAGCATTCAAAGTGCCAGCGGAACCAGCTGTGTCCACATCGTCGAAGTACCAGCCTGCCCCCGCATTTGTGGCGTAGAGCAAGTGGCCGAGTCCCCCTCCTTCATAGACGATATGCACCTTATCATTGGCATCGACGCCGATGGAGGAGAAATACCCTACCGCGGACGTCGAGTCCACCGTAAGGTGATACCAAGTCGAGGTGCCTTTCGCTGCATAGTGAAGGGTCTGGCTAGCGAAATCCTGATATGTGATCAGTGTCGCATCATGCTGGTCGATAACCATGGATGGAAATCCGTTGACCTCCGGCGCACCTTCTACTGGAGCAACCGTCCAGACGCCTTCATCACAGCTTGCGTAGCGAAGGATGCGATCGTTTGTCCAGAAAAGGATTCGGGGCGCACCTGTTGAATTGAGTGCCAGGTCGTTCGCGCCTTCGGCGTTGGCGGTGTCATCCAGGACTCCCCCTGCCCAGCTCCCGCCCATGTTTGTCACATACTTCAACTTGTTCTGGGTGGAATCGAAGTAGGCTATGCGGACATTGCCCTGGACATCGATCGCTAGGTGAGTGTAAGACCCTACGTTCTCCAATGGATCATCGACCGTCTGGTTGACCCAATGACCAGCGGTGTTGTTCGCAATCTTGAGCGACTCGTGATCCCAGTCATAGTAGCTGATGAACGCTTTGCCCGTGGAGTCAAGAGCTATCGATGTGTATTGGCCCACTGCGCCCTGTCTATCGACAGTCACGTTCGTCCAAGTACCACCTGAATTGGTGGCGAACTTAAGTGCGTGATTCGTGAGGTCGTAGTAGCTGATGTACGCCTTTCCCTGAGGATCAAGAGCAAGAGAACAGTGCAGGCCTACCTGCCCAATGCTATCCACCGTAGTGAACGTCCAGTTTCCCGGGGCATTCGTGGCATACTTCAAATCTTGCTGTACGGAGTCATAGTAACTCACGTGCTGCTTCCCCGAATTGTCGACTGCGATCGAGGGGTACCATCCGGCTCCTCCACTTGAATCGAGGGTGGCCTTCTGCCAACCTGCGATTGGAAGAGGAACGATGATGAGTCCCTGAGCCTGGCTACTCGCGAAGACCCCCGCAAAAAGAATTGGAGCGAGGAACATGAGTGTCAGCACTAACGCTCTGCGTGCATTTCCCATCCTTTCATCCTCCAGGTTTCCCTGAGTGAATTAAGTATGTGTCGGCTCATATATAAACTAATAGACGATTAGCACCTCATCCAGATGGGGATAGTCGGACCCCTTGAATCCGAGCGAAATGCGCCTAATTTCGAGATGCTTGGGATTGGGCACCATTCTTGTCGCTGCTATTAGATAATATTTAATTATTATCATATGTTGCGATATCACTAAATATTTAATAACATACGAATACGTGAAATCTGCGACAGATGGGACGGCTTGTCTTATTTCCGTAGGTGTTCCTATCACATCTAATTATTTTAAGCTGCTTACGCATCTTAAGCAATATATTAAGCAATAAGCTATGATGTCCAAATCCGTGCACGAATAGAGGACGCAGTTCCAATCGACGATATGAGGCCAGGGGCTGATGATATACATCCAGACGATGGCAGGAATGAATGTGGTGAACGCTATGTGGGTATCTGTCTTGGTTATGGCTTCCAGCAACAGCCCTCTCTAGTGTGAATAAAGCGATGCTGGTGAAGTGAAAGAAATGATGATGGCTCCTTAGAGCTCTACCGATCATCGAAGCAATTCTCGATGAGGGATGTCAGCGGAGACTGAGGAGAGAGAAGAAACACCGAGAATGTACATTCGTCAAGAAGCAGATTTAATTTTAGCTCAAAACGCTAATAGCTAAATAATTTCTGCAATTGTGTATATTGAACGAATTCGTTCATTGGACGAATAAATGATCCTTGTTTGCTTGATTGGGAAGCTGGCTAGAGCGTTTCGTGGTTCAATCTGTCTGAGGGTATATGGGGCCTCAGTCATTCGTTCCTCCTCTCCAATTCTCAACTGCCTTCGTTCTCTCTCTCGTACATTTCACACAGCTCGTTGAGGAACTGGTCATATGTCCTTCTGAACTTCAGCTTGTAGAGCCGATCCCTTGTCCGCGGCGTTACTTGTATCGTCGTCTTCTCGTCGACCATCCTGATCCCTTCCTTATTACGTTGATCCATATACTGCAATAGAACTATATTTTCTATTGCACATCTTATAATTATACATAACAATATCAATATATTAAATATTGTGATTAACCAATTATATAATTCAAATACCGCTATCAAGATTAGTCATTTCAATAGTTCAATGTCCGATATTATCCATTAAAGTCAACGACGGTCTCCCAAATATCAACTTGGAAACGACGCAAAACGGGGAAGAAGCGGGTAGTTGAGGATGAAGGGGCGGCTCCCCGACGTAGGAAGCTAAGGTGCCGTGGTCCACCCGAGTCTCTCGATGTCTTATAGGTATGTTCGGCGCCTTTCTTCGTAGGCCAACCGGTTCGGGCCGAAAGGAACGTACTCCGAGACCCGCCACTCGTTCTTGATGAGATCGAGCTTAAGAATGCTAGCTCCTAGCATCATCAGCTGGACTGTTCTTGAGCATTGATAAAAGAGGAATATGTAAAGGGTTTCAGGGTTCTGGCTGCAATCCTCTTCCTTACTTCGTTATCAGTAGTGGGAGGACCGGCTTGCCCTTCATTGTCAGCAGGCCAATCGCCGCTGCCATGTATACCGAAATCAGGAATACAAGCAGCGAGAAGATGCCAACGATCATGCGCATGTCCGACGTGTTCAGCTTAGCTGGCTCGTTCAGCCATGCGCCCAACACGAAGAACAATATCGCCGCGACGAGCAGCAATATTGGCAGCAATTTCACTGGTTGCATGAACGCTACCACTGTGAGTAGCAATAGGGCAATGCCAACGAAGATTGTGGCATACATCGCAGCTGCCCCAGTTGTTGCGAAACCAGGGAACGCGAGGAAGAAGAATGCCAGAATTCCAAACGCGGCAGTCAACAGCATATTCTCATTCAAGAATGAGACCAGTGTAGCTAGCAATAGACCGACGCCGACATATGTGCTAACAGTGGCAACCATCGCAAGGGTCGCACCGAGAGCATCAAAATCGATCACTTTTAACCCTATCATCGCAACCACGAAGGTGGCCCAGGCAATCATTATGAGACCTAGTACCTCGGCCCCGGCCAACTTCAGGTGCAGATTTCTTTCTTCAGCCATTTGTTTCTCTCCTCCTTTGTAGACAACGGAAAAGAATGAGATCAGGTTCAATTCCCCAGTTGATGTACTCTAGCCACTGGATTGACCCAATGGTGTTGCACATCACCCCCATTGTAATCCCCTTTCCCTTCCAGTCATGTCTCGGGATTGCGCTTAGCAGTCCCAACGGGCCTATCATCCCGACCCGAGAATATAAGCTTTTTCTACTTCCAGGAGGCAGAACGATGCTCCTAGGCACATTTGTGAGCCATTGAAGGATCATGGCCACAAAGAGGGCGATTCTCCGTAACACTTATATATCTTCTATCTGGATAGCATGGGCCCCCAGTGGAGGCGTCCTGGGAATCCAATGCCAGAGGGGTTTTCGACAGGTATCATCATGCAGTGCTCTCTATCGACAAATGTCAGATAGTGGTGGATTCCGAGAGAACAGCGACACTCGCTTCTCCTTGCATGTGCGCACCCGCGCTCCTTTCCAGTAGCTGGATAGACCTCTTATGACGAGGATCCTTGATCTTCGATGTGATCATCAACTGGACCCTGTTGAAATCCTCTACGGTTACGACCGATTCATGATCGGAGGGAATGATCAGGCCATCCCATCTCAGATAACCAGCGTACAGAGGATTGCGGAGCATCCTGCTTATGGACCAGACCGACCATTTTCCATCCCTCTTGGTCCCAAGGGAATTGTTGTTCAGATCCCAGGCCATCCAGTTCATGGTCTTGCCGCTCTGATAGGATGCGTAGACATACCTGACTAGAGCAGCTTCTTGCTCGACTGGCACCAGTTTTCCGCATTCGAACCGATAGCCGAAAGGTATGTTGAACCCCAGTAGTCCTGAACCGGATTCCGCCTTCTGCCTCATGCCCATATAGGTCCTCTCGCCTATCTGCTCGCTCTCCAGCTGGGCGATGCGCTGGATGATGTCGACCACGAACCGACCGACGGCGGTAGAGGTGTCCAACGACTCGTTCATGCTGGTGAACTTCTTCCCCCATTTCTCTAGGTCTTCCATCATGATCATGAAGTTCTTGCTGTTGCGGTGTATGCGGTCCATCTTCATGACCAGAATGATGTCCCAGGTATCCCTTTCCTGCAGCATCCTCTGATATGCTGGACGCTTGGTGTTGCGTCCGGAATGCCCGTCTTCTTGGTAGAAACATGCGAATTCCCAGCCCTGCGCGTCGCAATAGGCCAAGAGGCGTTCCTTCTGTGCCTCGAGCGAGAAGCCTTCCTTCGCCTGGTCCTCGGTGGAGACCCGAGTGTAGATGGCCACTCTAGGCATTGGCCACGGCCTCCTCCGGTTCTAGGTGAATGTGATCTTGGCCGATGTTTCTGGCCTTCGATGTCATCAACGTCTGAACGGCATTGAAATCTGAGACGCTCACCAAAAGCTGGTGCTTGCCCCGCCGCAATATGCCATCCCAGAGCACGTAGCCGCAGTAGATAGGATTGGTGAGCAGATTGGCGATGGTGCCCTTCTGCCATTTCGCGCCCTTCTTGGTGGGAACGCATTCTTCGTTCAACCAATCAGCAATCTCCTGGACGGTCATGCCATCCAGATAGCAGGTGTAGATGCGTTGGACCACCTCCGCCTCTCGGTCGATGACAGAGAGCTTTCGTTCAGCATACTGATATCCATATGGCTGCCCGAAGCCCAGGTATCCCGCTCCCTTCTTCGCCTTCTGGGTCATGCCGACCTTGACCCTCTCGCCGATCTGTTCGCTCTCCAGCTGCGCGATGCGCTGGATGATGTCCATGACGAAGCGACCGATGGCGGTGGTGGTGTCGAAGGACTCCTGCATGGAATTGAACTCCTTGTTCCATTCCTCCAGGTGGTCCATCATCACCGCGAAGTTGCGACTGTTGCGATGTATGCGGTCCATCTTCATGACCAGCAGCACGTCCCAGTTGTCCTTCTCCAGCATCATCCTCTGGTAGGCGGGCCTCTTGACGTCGCGGCCGCTGTAGCCATCGTCCACGTATTCCGCCGATGGCTGCCAGTTCCTTGCCTTGCAGTAGGCATTGAGGCGCTTGAGCTGGGCAGGTAAGCTGAAACCCTCCTTGGCCTGGTCCTCGGTGGACACCCTGGCATAAAGCGCAGCTCTCATCGCGGAACCTCCCGCTAAGCGTCCAGATGCTGCTGGCGGAGTGCTACCCATCCCTCAGCCGACAACTGTCTGACATAAGTCTATGAACTGTATATATATATGTCGTACAAGTGAACATTTATGTGCATTGGATGAACTAAGTATAATAGTAAATGCGATAGCGATACATATTATTTAATGTTAGCATGACGCGAAGTATAGGTTTATGACACCCAATCCGATGCACTCTCCACCGATGCAACCGCAGGATGACCTTGAATCAAGGATCGCCCAACTGAGAAAGGAATTCGGCGACCTGATTGAGGACGATACCTTACGCAGGATTGCGCTGGACGAGAAGGGATTACCTATGATTCCGACAAGCAATGCGAAGAAAGTGGCGGACCTCAAGGACCGAGAGGAAGTGACGATCGAGCTAGAGGTGGTCAAGGTCAGTGACACCAGGCAGTTCGAGAAGCGCACCGGCGGACAAGGAAGGGTTCGCAATCTCAACGTGCGCGATGACACCGGCAGCTGCCGACTGGCCTTGTGGGATGACGACGTCGACCTGGTGGAAACGTTGGAGATCCAGCCGGGCACCAAATTGCGCTGCGTGAACTGCTACGTGAAGAAGAGCGACTTCGGCACCGACGTCAGCAAGGGCAAGAAGGGCAAGATCGAGAAGATCTGAGCTCTTCGATGGGGACCCTCCTAACGCCCCAATCCATTCTACTCTCGTTTCCCTCTAGGAGCGTTCGCTCTTTTGGGGCCTGAGATCAATGAGGCAACCTGTCAGGCTTCTTTCGATTCTCGAGGATCGGGAGGAGACACTGAAATCGGGACTTCTCTCGGAGACTTACCTGAAGAAAGATGAAGAATGGAAGGGGTTTGATCGTCAGGTTTCGCTTTCGAGCGCTTAACCCATCATGCCCGGGGGCATACCGCCGCCCGGTCCGCCCTGAGGCATGGGGGGCGCCTTGCGCGAAGCGATGACGTCATCGATCCTCAGAATCATGTTGGCGACCTCTGTGGCCGACTTCACAGCCTGAGTCTTGACCCGCAGGGGCTCGATGACGTTCTCTTTGAGCATATCGATTGGCTCTCCGGTGACCAGGTCTAGGCCCACGTTCTTGTTCGCCTTCTTGCCCTCGTGCGCGGACTTGAGCTTGATGACGACGTCCATCGCGTCCAGACCGGCGTTCTCCGCCAGGGCCCAGGGGACGACCTCCATCGCTTGTGCGAAGGCCTCGATGGCCAGCTGCTCCCGGCCGCCGACGCTCGACGCGTAATTGGCCAGGCGCAATGAGAGCTCGATCTCCGGTGCACCGCCGCCGGGAACGGCCTTGCCGTCCTCCAGGGTGATGCCGACCACGCGCAAAGCGTCATGCAGGGCGCGCTCGACTTCCTCGATCACGTGCTCAGTCCCGCCTCGGATCATGATGCTGATGGCCTTGGGGTTCTTGCAACCGGTGATGTAGGTGAGGTTGTCGTCGCCGATCTTCTTCTCTTCCACCATTGCAGAGCAGCCCAGGTCGCCCTTCTCGATATCCATGACGCTGCTGATCATCTTCGCGCCGGAAGCCTTGGCGATCTTCTCCATGTCGCTCTCCTTGAGCCTGCGGCAGGCGTAGATGTTGTGCTTCGCCAGGTAATGCTGGACGAGATCATCGATGCCCTTCTGGCAGAAGACGACCGTCGCCCCGACCTCTTTCAAGCGGTCCGCCATCTTCCTCAGGGTGCCCTCTTCCTCGTCGAGGAAGCGCTGCATGGCCTGGGGGTCGCGGATCTGGATCTTGGCCTCGACCTGCGTCTTGGCGATCTCCATGGAACCGGTAACCAGGGCGATCTTGGCGTCCTTCACGGTCTTAGGCATGCGCGGATGCACACGTTCCTTGTCGATGACTACGCCCTCGATCATACTGGTGTCGGAGATGGATCCCCCGGGCTTCTTCTCCACCTTGATGTTCTCTACGTCGACCTCGAACCCGCCGTTCTTCTCCTCGGCCACTGCCTTCACTGCCCTGACCGAAAGCCCGGCGAGGAAGTCCCTCTGGCCGCCCACGCTCTTGCCGGTCATGGCGGTGCGGGCGATCTGCTTCAGCGTCTCCTCGTCCTTGGGGGTGATCTTGATCGCGATGGTCTCCAAGATCTCTAGGGACTTGGTCGCGGCCATGCGGTATCCGTTCGCCAGGATGGTGGGGTGGATGCCTTGCTCGATCAGTCCCTCGGCCTTCTTCAGCAGCTCGCCTGCCATGATGACCGCGGTGGTCGTGCCGTCTCCGCACTCGTTGTCCTGCGTCTTAGCGACTTCCACCACCATCTTGGCGGCGGGGTGCTGGATATCGATCTCCTTCAAAATGGTAACGCCATCGTTCGTGATCACGACATCGCCCAACGAGTCCACGAGCATCTTGTCCATGCCCTTCGGACCGAGGGTCGAGCGAACCGCGTCAGCGACTGCTCGGGCGGCGGCAATGTTGTTCGATTGCGCCTCCCGGTTCTTTGACCTTTCCGTGCCTTCCCTCAGCACGATGATAGGCTGTTGTCCTCCCATTGAATAACCCATGTAAACACCGTTGCCCCGGTATTTCTGTGCTTCTATATAAGCATATCTCAGGATGATAACCCCTCTGGAATGCCTCCACCCCGGAACCCCCGTCCCGAACCGAACGTGCTCAGGAGAACCAGGACTTCCTTGGCTCGCTCGTGGTATGAGCGATGACGGTCTTCTTCTTGAGGAACATCATCAGGCGCTCCTGCGAGCTGGCGATCCCGCTGGACTTGCATCCTTGGAAGTACTCGCCACAGTTGAGGGTCCGGCCGAATTCGTTGATCCAGACGTTGCCGACCTGCAACCTCGACGCAAGCTGAGCGGCCCGTTCCATGCTCGTGCTCCAGATAGTGGCACCTAGACCGTAATCCGAATCGTTGGCCAGCCTCAGGGCTTCCTCTTCGTTCTGCACCACTCGCACCGAGCACACTGGTCCGAGCGTCTCCTTGCGAATGACCTCTGCCTGGTCGTCTGTCAGCAGAAGGACAGTCGGTTCGTAGAAGAACCCTGGCCCCTCCATCTTTCTTCCACCGATCAACGCCTTGGCTCCTTGGACGATAGCTTCCTGCACCAGCTTATCCACCCTGATCCTGGCCTCCTCGCGGATGAGGGGGCCGATCTGTTCTCGGACGTTCAGGCGGGACGTGATATCGACCAATCTCTTCAGGAAAGGCTCAGCGACGTGATGATGGACATAGACCCGTTTGATGCGTATGCATACTTGTCCAGCTCGGGAGAAGGTGCCCGAGGCGATGCCCCTGGCCGCCTGTTCTATGTTGGCATCCTCGCACACCAATCCCGCATCGTTTCCGGAGAGCTCGAGGACGAGCGGCTTGACGCCAGCGTGCTTGATGATGTGCTGGCCAGTGCTTATGCTGCCGGTGAACACGATGGCGTCGCAGTCAGACCGCACCAGCGCCTTTCCTACCGATGGACCGCCAATTACCGGCACAAAGACATCCTTGGGAATGCCCGCCTCGTGCACCAGCTGGGCGACCCTCAGCCCGGTCATGGTGGCCAGCTCGGAGGGCTTGAAGATGATGGAGTTGCCGGTGAGGAGCGCGGGGATGGCCGTGATCATCGTCTGCCAGAACGGGTAGTTCCAGACGCCGATGTGCCCGATGACCCCGTGAGGCTCAAAATGAATGATGGCGTTGGTCTCCTGCCACAAAGCCTGGTCCAATGGAAATGGCTTGTCCTGGAGCGCTTCATAGCGGCCGATGTAGTAGGAGAAACCGCGCATAGCGCTATCGAAGCTCGCTGCCACGGATGCCTGAGGGATGCCCGTCTCCAGACAGGCGGTCTTCACCACCTCCGACTTGTTCCGGGCCAGCACGGATTCCAGAGCCCTCAGCCTCTCGATCCGCTCCTCCTTTCTCAGTTCCAGCCACCATCTCTGCTGGCCTTTCCGGGCCCTTTCCACCGCGCCCAGCACCTCGGAGGCCCTGGCGGCCTGAAAGCTGGCGATTATCTCGCCAGTGCGGGGATCGATGGAGGTGACCTTCATGCTCTCGGAATCTTGACGGAGGCACATTAAGCTTGCCTGCTCCATCGTCGGGTTCAGAAAGCGCTCTCGACCACGAGACCTTTCTTCCGCGCCACGCTTTCCACCTTCGAAACTACCTCTCTGAGGTAGCCCGGAGACCGAGCCAGTGTGTGGAACCGCGCCCAGGCATCCCCTTTCATAGCTGGCAGCTGGCCGAACAGCTCGAGCATGCCTGGACGAAGGCGCAAACGATCGGTCATGACCCGCTTCACTCCCGTGTCCGCGATGGCCTGGAGGAAAAGCTCCGTATCCTTCTCCACCACCGTGGGAATGACCGGTCCGATGAGCACGTAGGCATCGACGCCAGACGACACCAGTTGCCGAACTGCCTCCAACCTCCGCCTTGGAGAGGGGGCATGGGGCTCAAAGGTGCTAGCTGCCCATTCATCGATGGTTGTTACAGTGACCCCGACTTCCGATCCAGGACAGCGCTTGATCAGATCCAGGTCGCGCAGCACCAGGTCCGACTTGGTTAGAATGCTGAACCGGATTCGCTTGGCAGCGAGCACTTCCAGGCATCTGCGCGTGAGACCGGTCTCCTTCTCCATCGGCTGGTAAGGGTCTGTGACCGTTCCCACGCCCACTGTGCCTTTCACCTTCTGCGCCTCCTCGGCCAGAAGGCGAGGAATGTTGCTCTTGGCCGCGATGTCCGCACCCCACTTCGCTCGCTCTATTCCCAGGATGAATGGTGCGTAGCAATAGACGCAGTCGTGCGCGCATCCCACGTAGGGGTTGAGGGCGAAATCCAGGCCGGGGAGCTTCGAGCGGGAGAGGGCCGTCCGGCACTCTACGCATCTGTACTCATCAGACTGCGGCTTCGGCGCATCACCAGAGAACGAGTCCAGATCACGCGTAGTCATCGATCCTCCTCTGCCTCAGGTAGTCGGTGAGGATGGCGCTGCTCCTGATCCAGCGTGGTATGGAGATATCCATGCGGGTGGCGATGTGCTCCAGAGCCTCCTCCAGCTTGCTGAACCTGAGGGGCGTCTGCCGGAGGGCGGTGCGCACGTTCTCTCGGACGTTCCAGACCCCCACCGGCATCACGTAGCCAGGATGAGCTTCGCGCAATATCACCGCCCCCGCCTGCCTGCGCTCCTTCTCCAGCAGCTCGTTGACAGCCAGTCTGGCGGCGTAGTAGCAGCCGCCGATCTCCGCGTATTCGGTCCTGCCATCATAGAACTCATGGCTGGAGATGATGTCTATCTGCTTGCCTAGGGGATTCCAGGCGGTGTTGGGGTACCAGGCCTCGATGAGTTCGTAGCGCCAGGAGGTGGGTAGGAAGAGGACGCTCCAGCGGTTGTCCAATTGGTCCCAATCATACACCCTGAACTCGTCCATCAGGGAAAAGGTCTTGGTCCTCTGCAGGAGCGACTTGCCCAGTATGTCATCGATCGCGGTGATGCTCCATCTGGTCGGCACGAGCTTGCGGTTCTTTTCCACGCCGAAGGCACCGACGCTGAAGGCCTTCTGGATCTTGGATATGAGCACCCCTTCTTTGTAGAGCCCCTTGACCGCCTCCGCGGCCCTGAGGTCCGTGTCGTAGAACGCTTTCTCCACTTTGTGATCGTACCTCGGATTGGTGATGTCCATCTGGGTGAGCCGGGCGGAAGGCCCGAACGGCTGGATCTCGTCGTCAAGGACTATCTTTCCGGCAGGCCTCTTCACGAAGCTCATCTCTACGTCAGGGCAATTGACGGCCAAGGCCAGCTCCCGCGTGTAGTCCATGACCTTGCCTGCGCTCTGGAACTCCTTCACGTCCACCCGATACTTGCCTCTGACCAGACGGAAACGGAAGTCGGTGATCTCCTCGATGCTCTTGCCCATCCATCTCTCCGGCGTGTCCATGATGGAGGTGTCGCCGAACTCCGGAGGGACCAAAGGACCGATGTCCACCTTGGGGTAGCCGAACCTTCCGATGAACACTCCGGGAGGGGAACTTCCAGCCATGTCCAAGGAATCGATGAGGCTCCGAGTTCGCTGTTGGGAATAGAACTTGATCGTGAGCGGGCAGCGGTCCTTGCCGCACAGCATCTTCGACCCTTTGCACAGGGAGCAAGGGCTGTTGCCCGTATGCGGCATGACGAATGTGTCCCTATCCTCTACTAGGCTCTCTGGCAATGAGCTGAGGAGTCCCATGCGCTTCTGTGCTTAACAACCAAGAACTCGCTATATGACCTTTGCCTCAATGGCCCCGAAACTGCCTACCCCGCCCACGCGCTCAGATGGTATCCGCCTTTCTCATGATACCTTCCTTTGACCAAGCGGATGTTCGCCCCTTCTAGCTTGTACGACCGACGACGTAACTCGTCGTATAGCAGCGGATGAGAAGCGGAGAATCGCGCGAACAGCCTCTTGCGACCCTCTTCCCTCACCGCATTCTCGCAGGCATCGAGCAGTGCCAGGAAAGCCTCCCTCATCTCCTTGATCCTGGGATTGACCAGTAGCAGGCGGAGGGAGGCGTGGTCCGCCTCTTCCTTTGGATAGTAGTCGTGGACGATGGCAGCACCTTGCAGGACCTTTCCCCGCCGGACGACGAAGCAACGCCCGACACCCGCCTTCAGAGTCATCTCGAACTCTCCGGAGTAGTCGAGGCCTGGAGCCAGTGAATTGCTCAGTCTCGCCATCGAGGAAGCGAGGATATCCCCCATCGGATGGTCAAGTTCCTCGACCTCCGCCCCCTCTTCCGAAGCAAGCTCCTTGTTCTCCGTGATGAACGTCAGTTCTCCAGGGGCATAGCCCAGACGCAAGTAGAAGTGCAGGTTGCGCATGAAATAGGGCATGGTCTCCAGGCCGAGCACGGAGCATCCTCGGGAAGCAAGGAAGTCCTCACAACGATGCATGAGCGACGTGCCTATGCCCTGGTTCTGCATCTCTGGCAGCACCTCGAACGGCCCGACCCAGCCTACCCGCCCCCAAGCATGACAGAAGGCGCTGGCGACGACCTCTCCTTTCCTCTCCGCCACCAGGCATCCCTGAGGCTCCTTCCACATGTAGGCTCGGACGATCTCCCTCGGTCGCAGAGGATAGCGGACCTTGTGCCCAGCATCGCGGGTAGCCACGTCGGACCAGGTCTGTTGCCCTACATTCCTGACCGATTCGATGTCCCCCTCTGTCATCTCTCGGATGATCACGTCCAGCATCTTTCCGCCTCTAAGGCGCTTTCGCCTGGTCCTTGCTCTGCCTAGCGTCGTGGCAGCGGCGACTGATGAGGGCGGCGGTGGCTCCGGCACCGATGCCGTTGTCGATGTTGACCACCACCAGGCCAGGGGAGCAGGTCTGCAGCATCCCTAGCAGAGCGGCCTCTCCCTTTCCACCCATGCCATAGCCTACCGATGTCGGCACGCCTATCACCGGAACGGAAGAGAAGCTCGAGACGATGGTCGGCAGCGCCCCTTCCATGCCCGCCACCACGATGATGACTGTCGCCTTGGCAAGGGCCTCGGTGTGCGCTAGTAACCGGTGGATGCCCGCGACACCGACATCGTAAAACGGTTCCGTCCTGCACCCCATGACCTCGGCCGTAACGCGGGCTTCCTCGGCAACGGGCTGATCGCTCGTGCCGGCTGAAACGACGGCCACCAGGCCTTCATGCCGCGGGCACCGCTGGCGGCCCTGAAGAACGATCGCGCGGGCCGCCTTGTGATAAATTGCCTCGGGATGAAGTGCGCGGACCGCCTCGTAGACTTCCGGCGCGGCCCGCGTCGCCAGGACGGCGTGGCCGTGGGCGGTCATGCGAGTGATGATCGTCACGATCTGCTCGGTGGTCTTGCCCTGGCAGAAAATCACTTCGGGGAAGCCGCAACGGATGGCGCGGTGGTGGTCGAGTTTGGCGAAGCCAAGGTCCTCGAACGGCATGTGGCGGAGGCGCTCGGCGGCCTCGTCGGGCGTGACGCGGCCCTCGCTGACCGACTTCAA
>JAPKYJ010000023.1 GCA_026394375.1 Methanomassiliicoccales archaeon | reverse complement strand
CCATGGCCTTCTGTCCGGCTATGAAGCCTTCCGCGTACTTCCTTGGGTCAGAGCACCATTCGGCGTAGGTGGTCGGGGTGCTCAGCAGCCTGCGCTGCACGCCGGTGGCGATCGGATAGGCCGTGAGACGGTCGACCGGCTGATCGCCCAATGATGCCACGACCCGGTTTATGTGTGTCATTGAGTTTGCCATTCTTGTCCTCCTTCTTCGGAACGGCACGTCCGCGCGAGCGTCCGCAATGATCATCACGCCGGAGATGACCGTCGTTCACTAGGCAACGCACGCCAGAGGGGGTGGGTCGGCCTTGGTCGCCCTTCTTGAGCGAA
Source organism: Methanomassiliicoccales archaeon (assembly GCA_026394375.1). Lineage (NCBI taxonomy): Archaea > Methanobacteriati > Thermoplasmatota > Thermoplasmata > Methanomassiliicoccales > Methanomassiliicoccales archaeon. The sequence continues at coordinate 4,988 of JAPKYJ010000023.1, read as the reverse complement.
CGGTCATCACTATGAGTGGGCGGAACGTGTCACTCTAGGAGATTATTGGTCGTTCGTCATACTTGAATGTTAGTTTGCTAGACTAGACTATACCTAAGTGCGATGCCAGCCTACGAATGAAATGAAGAACGACCTTATTTCCCTGGATTCCTGCCCATCCCGCCGAGCCCCTCGGCGAAGCGCTGCAGCCCTTCGAGCGCGGCCAAGCCTTTGGCGGTGACGGAGTAGCTGCGCCTACGGCGATTGGCTCGGATGTACTCCGCTTCGCGTAGCGCCTTCAAATGGAACTGCAAGTGCCCCGTCTTCAGGTCCAGTGCTCGGGAAATCGCGGTGAAGCTCATCTCCTCCCGCGCCAGCATCTTGAGGATCTCGATGCGGTAGTGATTGGATAAGGGAGCGATGAGCTCCGAGACGACCTTCGCTTCCAGCTCCCTGGGCTGCTTCCTCCGGTGGTCGGAGAAGAAATGGCCTTGAGAGGATAGCCTCGAGAATCCTGTCTCTGGTTGAATATAGTCGCGGAACATGAGGTTGTCCGAGATGGAGAAGAGCACCTTGATCTGATGCATCGTCTCCAGAGTGTTGCGGGAGCATTTCCGGTCCCTGCAAAGCGTGCCCTTTCCGGTAAGGTCCGCTTCCATTTCCTCCAAGATGTTCACGGCCCCACCGATGTCCTCTCTCTGGAACGCGACCAAGGTATCGCCCCGCATCTCGTCAAGGCGCAGCATGCACTCTTGCTTGTTCTCACATGAGGAGGATTCGACGATCCTCTGTCTGCCGGAGTCGAAGAAGGTGTTGCTGTTCTCCCCGAATATCGATTGGATCTGCTCATAGAGCGCCTTCTTGTAGTCGTCGTAGCGCACCCGATTGAGGGCGTCGTTGAACGACTCCATGCTGCGCCTGATCTCCTCCAATTTGGCCATGAGCGCTTCGTCGTCGGCCACGGTGCTCCCTTCCAGTATAGAGAAATATTAATGGCACTAAATAAGAGTTCTCAAGCCGGTATCAAGAATGCAGGGGCTCAGTGATCAAGAAGCACGAGATTGCCCTTGGTGACGATGACCTTGCTATTGCTCACTTTGTCGATGCCATTGGCTTTCTCGGCCCGGCAATGCTCGATGAGCTTAGGCATCTCGTTAGAGGAGAAGTTGACCATGCCCTTGGCGAAGGCGTTGATGCGCACCACCTCGCCCTTCTTGAACCGGCCCTGGAAAGAGACGATCCCGCAGGGCAGGAGGCTCTTGCCTTGCCGGAGGGCTCGTTCCGCACCTTCGTCGATGAGCAGTTTGCCTCTGGGGGCGGCGAACAGTATCCAGCGCTCCTTGTTGCTGTATCTAGCTCGGGCGGTGAAGAGGGTTCCGATCTCTTCCCCTTCCACCACGCGAACGATGACGTTCTTCGTGCGGCCATGGGCGATGATCATGCTGCACCCGGAGGCCATGGCCATCTTGGCGGCGTTGATCTTGCTCTTCATGCCGCCGACGGAGCGGTCCGATCTGCTAGTCCCCGCCATGCGCTCGATGTCCTTGGTGATCTCATCCACGGTGCTGAGGAGCCTGGCATCCGGATCCGCCTCCGGGTTTCGATCGTAAAGCCCTTGAACGTCGGTGAGCAGTATGAGCAGGTCCGCGTCCATCTTACTCGCCACCAGGGCGGAGAGCTTGTCGTTGTCGCCGAAGACCTCTTCGATCTCGTCGGTGGATATCACGTCGTTCTCGTTGACCACCGGCACCACGCCCAGGCGGAACATCTCGTCGATAGCCTTTCTCAGATTGAGATAGCGTATGCGGTCCGAGAACGCTCCATACGTAAGGAGCACTTGCCCCACAGTGCGATCATGGCGCTTGAAGGCGTCCCGCCAGGCCATCATGAGCGTCGCCTGGCCCACCGCGGCACAGGCCTGCTTCATAGCCACGTCCTTCTGCTTTCCGTTCAGGCCCAGCTCGGAGGAACCGGAGCCGATGGCGCCGGAGGTGACGATGATGGTCTGTACGCCCTTGGCGGCCAGGTCCATGACCTGCCTTGCCACGTCGTCCAGATAGTCCTGGTCCACCGTCCCCATGGAGGTGCAGATGGTGTTGGTGCCGATCTTGACGACCGTCCGTTTGGGGTTCAGCTCCCTCATATTCATCTCCCTTTCGACGCCTCTATGCCCGTCCCTCATGCCATCTCCGTTTATTTATTCGAGCCTCATTGGCCTCACGATAACCGGCGGTGCGTGAACCTCTTCCCCTTCTCGCCCACGTAATCGGCCACTATCTGGCCAGTCCCGGAGAGCTTCCACTTGTAGATGGTCAGCCCCTCCAGGCCTACCGGGCCGCGGGCGTGCGTCTTGTTGGTGGATATCCCCACCTCCGCCCCCAAGCCGTAGCGATAGCCGTCGGCGAAGCGGGTGGAGCAGTTCCACATGACCGAAGAGGAATCGACCTCCTGCATGAACTTGCGCGCCTTGCCTTCATTGGAGGTGATTATGGCGTCCGTATGATGCGAGCCGTACCGATTGATGTGGTCCACCGCCGCTTCCAGCGAGCTCACCACCTTCACGCTCAGGATTAGGTCGTTGTACTCTGCGGACCAGTCCTCCTCGGACGCCGGCTTCTCATCGATTATGGCCAGGGTGGCATCATCACCGCGCAGCTCGACCCCGGCCTCCTCATATCTGGCCGCCATCTTTGGCAGGAAGGATATGGCAATGTCCTTGTGCACCAGGAGCGTTTCCATGGCGTTGCAGACCGCCGGATACTGCACCTTGGCATCGTAGCAGATTCGCATGGCCATTTCCAGTTCCGCGTCCTCGTCCACGTAGGTGTGGCAGATGCCAGCCGCATGTCCCAGGACCGGTATCTTGGTCGAGGATTGGATGGAGCGGACGAGCTCGTTCGAGCCCCTGGGAATGATCAGATCGATGAGGTCGTCGTGCCTGAGCAGTTCTCGGAACTCCTCCCTGGTGGAGAGCAGTTGCACCGCGTCCTCGAACCTCTTGTCCACTGTGAGTATGGCAGATGACATGCAGTTGGTCAGAACCTCATTGGTGCGGCTAGCCTCGGAACCGCCCTTCAGCAGGACGGCGTTCCCGGACTTCAGGCACAAGGAAGAGATCTGGACCAGAGCATCGGGGCGGGATTCGAATACCACCCCGATGACGCCTATGGGACAGGAGACCTTCTCCAGCACCAATCCCCGGTCCAATTCGGTCCGCGAGAGCACTCGGCCGATCGGGTCCTCCTGTTCTTCGAGGGAAGCAAGCGACTGCATCGACTCCTGCACCTTCCCGGCGTCGTATCTCAGGCGTTTAATCAGGGCACTGGCCAGTCCAGCGGCTTGAGCGTCCTTGAGGTCCTGCCGGTTCGCTTCCACGATCTTCGATCGCGCGGACCGCAAGGCATTGGCTATCGCCCTCAGGGCCTCGTTCCTCCTCTCTAGGGGAACGCTCTGCAATCTGAAGGAAGCCCGCTTGCTCTTCTCCGCCGCCTCTCTGACCGTCGCCATGGCAAGCGATAGCATTCCGCGATAGGGAATAAGGCTTTCGCTGCTCCGACCAGGAAAGGCAAGTATCCTCGATTGCGGCCATATGTTTTTTATATACTCATCCCATATCATTTCCAGACGCGGCTTGACCGCACGACGAGGGATGTATTCATATGAAGCATTGGTCTTGGAGGATTCTGTTCGGCTTCGTAGCGGTGCTCTTCGGCGTCATCGCATTGGCGGTGCCGAAGATGACCGGGGAAGCGGTGGTCTATGTATTCGGATTGCTCCTGCTGTTCTCCAGCATATTCATGCTGGCTAGCGGCCTGTTGGCCAAGGACACGCAGAATAGGCGCTTGCTCATGCTCCTCGAGGGATTGGTCACTTTGACCATCGGTCTGCTCTTCATCTTCTGGACCTCGGCATCGTTGGTAGTGATGGTCTACCTGCTGGCGGCCTGGATGTTGATCTTCGGCATACTTGAGCTCCTGGTGGGTGTCACCCTGCCCAAGAATATCGCCTGGATCTTCGGCAAGAACTCCAAGATGCTCCTGTTCATCGGAGGCTTGCTTTCCGTTATCGTGGGAGTGCTGCTCTTCGCCTTCCCGGGGGACGGCATCATAGCGGTGGTCTGGGTGGTAGGCATCTACGCCGTCGTCATCGGCATGCTCAACCTCATCGGCGGGATGATGGGCGCCACCTCGACATAAGAAAAACGGATGGGGGCGCAAGCCCCTTTTCTATATTCTTCTATCATTTTCCCTCTCTACCGAGAAACTTCTCTCTCCTGGCAAAGAGGTAAGCGATGAAGAAGAGTGGTAGCACCAGCCCCAAGATCGCCGACGATTGCACTGCCACCGCTGCCCAGATGTCGAAGGCGATGGTCCCTGCGCTCAGGAGCATCGTTCCCCAGAATCCCCATGCCCTCATCATCCAGATGCCCATGGAGGTGATGATTCCGAGCACGCCGATGACCAAGAACATGATCAGTATGAGGTCCATGATTCCGGAGGACACTGGACGATCTAGTCCGGGCCCGAACCCGGATGCCACGGAGAATGCCAGCACTAGACGCAGAAACCCTTGGAACAGGCCGAGCCAGGCCACTGCGATCGTTCCTCTCGTCCGAGTGCGTCTTGGCTGCGCCTGAGGATCTTCAGCGGATGTCATCGTTCCCGTGCGGGCATTGCGCCTCTTCGATTTATAAGATGGGTCGCCAGAAAACCCTCGATTTCAATCGTGGGATGAATGGCGATGAAGTTTAAACATCAGACGACCATGCATAGTACCAGGAAGTTTCCAGACACCTCGCAAGGGGTAAGGCACTCTCCACCTGGGAGAGAAAGACGGTTGAAGCTCTGGGCTAGAACTTCATCGCTCCATCGGGCACGGGACTGGCAACGGTCTGCGGGAAAGGCATTGGAACGCTCCCGATGGAGTAGGCCGCCGTGGCAGATGCCACCCTGCTTTGCAAGCAGGAGTCAGCCGACCGAATGTAGCGTGCCGTGACACCTTGGATAAGG